>NZ_WSUT01000006.1 GCF_009789535.1 Sphingomonas carotinifaciens
GGTGCTGGCCGTGTTCGATGTCGCGACCCACGCGCAGGTCGGACAGGTGGCACAGCCAAGCCCGTTCTGTCCCAATATTGCCGCGACGCCGGACGGCAAGCAGGTGTGGTTCACGCTGAAGGACATCGGCAAGACGGTCGCATTCGATGCGAGACCACCCTTCGCGATCCTGAAGGTGCTGGATACCGGGCCGATCACCAACCATGTCAACTTCGCCCGCACGGCCAAGGGGCAGTTCGCCTATGTGACGGTCGGCGGAGAGAATGCGGTGAAGGTGTTCCGCACATCCGACTTCGCGCCCGTCGCCACCATCCCGGTCGGCAAGATGCCGCACGGTGTCTGGCCATCGGGCGACGGCCGGCGCATCTACGTCGGGCTGGAGAATGCCGATGAGCTCGCCGCGATCGACACCGCTGGCAACACGGTCGTTGCCACCGTGCCGGTCGGACAGGCACCGCAGGCGATCGCCTATGTGTCGAACGCAGTTCCGACAGGCCCCGGCACCGACAATCTCCAGCCGCTCGGCACGGCCGGCAAGGCGTTGCATCTGACCATGGGGCCGATCGGCGGCAAAGGTACAGCAAGCAGCATCACCCTCTTCGACCAGGGCATCATTCAGGTCGTGCAAAGTGCCGTTACCGGTTTGCAGCCCAAAAAGCCTTACATGCTCGTGCTGACCGCCAATGCGGACGGCAGTGGTGCGGTAGAGCCGCTTGCGAACTTCATGAGCAACCCGGCAGGTGCGGCGATCGTCAACGCATCGGGTCCGATCCGGCAGATCGTTCAGGGCAGCACCGCGACGCCCCGCCGCTTTCTGGCGGTGGCGGAGGTGGTGAACGGCGCGCCTGGACGCATCGTGCAGGTGCAGCGCGACTGAAATGGACCCTCTTGCCGCCGCGATCGAACCCCTGATCCCCGGCCTGCGCCGCTATGCCCGGTCGTGGCTGCGCGATCGGGCGATGGCGGACGACGTGGTGCAGGATTGCCTCGAGCGCGCGGTCGGGCGATGGCGACAGCGGCGCGGGGTGGAGGTTCGCCCATGGGTCTACGCGATCCTGCACAATCTGTTGGTCGACCATCAGCGGCAGCGTAGCCGGCGAGGCACAGCGGTTCCGCTCCACCTCGTGGACGACACCGCGCTCGGCCGTCCGGCCGATCAGGACACAGGCCTGCACCACCGCGACCTGCTGCGCGCGCTTGATGCGTTGCCTGAAGAGCAGCGAACGGTGCTGCTCCTCGTATCGGTCGAGGGTCTGCCCTATGCGGAGGTCGCTGCCGTCGTCGGCGTGCCGCTGGGCACGGTGATGTCGCGCATATCGCGGGGGCGCGACCGTCTGGCGACACTCCTCCGGGAGGGTGAACGGCCGCGATTGAGGAGCGTGCAATGACCAGCCCGATCGGCGAGGACGATCTGGCCGCATGGATCGATGGCAGGTTGTCGCCCGAGCGGCAGCGCCTGGTTGACGCCTACCTTAAAGGCCAGCCGGATCTGCATGCCCGTTTGCGGGAGCAGGCGGAGCAGGCGCGAGCCCTCGCATCCCTGTTCACCACGATCGCGGACGAACCCATTCCGGCGACGATGCGCGTGGCAGCGATCAGGGGACGGCAAAGGCAACCGCGTTGGCAACTCGCCATTGCCGCGTCACTTCTGCTGGCGTTGGGGTTTGGCGGGGGCTGGTCGAGCGCGCGGTGGAGCGGTGAACCCCGCGCGGGCATCGCGGCGCTGGCCAACGAGGCGAGTGACAATTTCCGTGTCTATGCCGCCGACCGGATACGACCGGCGGAAATCGGCCCCGACCAGCGCGCCATGCTGATCCGGTGGACCTCCGCCCGACTGGGTGAGCGCGTCACCATCCCGGACCTCAGCACAGCCGGCTATCGCTATGGCGGGGGGCGATTGGTCGCGACGCCTCACGGCCCTGCGGCACTGCTCCTCTACGACGGACCGCAAGCGTCGAAACTCGCGGTGCTGACGAGGCCTATGCAGATCGACAAGACCGCGAGCATGACCAGCACGTCCAGCGGGACCATGGGCCGGGTCACATGGGCGGTTGATGGGATCGGCTATAGTGTGGTGGGCGAGCGACCCGCGGCCGAGTTGCATCCGATCGCCGACGAGGTCCGGCGCCAGGCCGATGCGGCGCTGGTGTCCTGATTGCACCTTGCCGCTTCCCGACGCCGACAGGCACCGGGCGATCCAGCGGGATCACGGCTTGCGCTCGACGTCCTTCCTGTCGGCCTCGGCCGGCGTCCGGCGAGCCCGCTCGCGGATGCGGCGTTCCAGCGGCGCACCGACGAACAGGACGAGCATTGCAAGGCTCACCCCGCCGATGATGAGCGGCCACACTGCCAACCCCGCTGCCGCGCCGATCGTGGCCGTCACCCAGATGCACGCGGCGGTCGCCAATCCATGCACTTCCTGACCCTGGCCGACCCGCAGCACCGCGCCGGCACCGATGAAACCGACGCCTGTCAGAATGCCCTGCATCGCCCGCCCTGCGGCGTCGGCGTTTACATTTGGCAGGCCACTATGCACGACCGCCTGCACGGCGATGCAGCTCGCCAGACCGACCAGACCCAGCGTTCGCAAGCCCATGATCTGCCGGTTCTCGCGCGAGCGTTCCCAGCCGAGCACCATCCCGGCCGCGGTCGCCACCACCAGCCGCCCGATCGCATCGATCCAGAAGCCGATGTCCGATGCCGCTGACGCTTCGATCATTCGACCAGCACGTGGACGTGATGCCAGGCGGTGCACAGATATCCGGCGAAGTTCCACATCGTGTCCGGCCGTTCGGGCTGTCCCTGTCCAGCCCCGTCGAAGGCGCGCACGACAAGGTGCTGGCGACCTTTGGCAAGCGTGGCGTCGAGGGTCCAGCGCCGCCAACCCCAGTGCGTCTCCGGATCATCGGCGAACGTCGCCTGTTGCCACTCGCGACCACCGTTTACCGACACTTCGACCCGAGAGACGCGGCGATCATAGGCGATGGCATAGCCCTCGATCCGCACCTCCCCGGCCGGCAGGCTTTCGCCAGAGCCGGGCACGCAGATCGCGGCGTTGAGCGGCATGGCATTGATGGTCAGACCCCGGCTCCAGTCGACGGTGTCGCCCGTCACATCGGCGGGAAACAGCTTGTAGTCGTGCGCCTGGATCGGTGCGTCGGAAGGCATGTCTCGCACCTCGATCCGTGTCAGCCATTTGGCGCTGCGCACGCCGGCATAGCCCGGCACCACCATGCGGAGCGGTGCGCCGTGTTCGGGCGTCAGCGGCTCGCCGTTCATCGCCCAGACGAGGAGGACGTCGGGCTGCCGCGCCTTGCTCATGGCGATCGATACCCCGAACAAGGCTTCCTCGCCCTCCACGTCCACCTCGTCCGCGCCGGTGAACGCCACGAACAGGTCGGACGCATCAGGTGCGCCGACCGCATCGAGCACATCGGCCAGGCGTACGCCGGTCCACTCTGCATTGCCGATCGCGCCGACATCCCAAGGATCACCCGACGTTTTTCCGACCTGCTGGAGGTCAGTGCGCCGGTTGCCGGCGCACTGGAGAACTGCCGTCACCGTCCGCGTGGGGAACGTAGCTTTCAGTTCCTCTACCGAGAAAGAGCGGCTCGCCATGCCCGTCCCGCTCACCTCGATCCGATGATTGGCGGGCAGATCCGGCACTGGCCCGTGGCTGCGCACGTAGAACAGCGCCTGCGGCGTCAGGAACCGCTCGATCAACGCACTGGGCGTCGGCTCGGCGTTGTAGGGATCGGATTTGCGCTCGATCATATCGGTCATGGACGAACAAACGCCGCAAGCGCGCGGATCGCTTCAAGTCTTCAAGACCATCACAGACGAAAGGCTGCCGATCGTTCCGATATCCAGATTGGAATGAGCAGATCAAACGGTTGGTCGTATCGATCAGATTGCGCGATATAAGCTGCATGACCCTGGAGCAGCTCAGAATCTTCGTCGGTGTCGCCGAGCGCGAACACGTTACAAAGGCAGCGGAGGTGCTGAACGTCACGCAGTCTGCTGCCTCCGGCGCGATTGCTGCCCTCGAAGCGCGCTACGGGGTTCCTCTGTTTCACCGCGTCGGGCGTGGCATCCAGCTGACCGAAGCAGGCCGCGGCTTTCTGGAGGAAGCGCGCGCGGTGCTGGGGCGGGCAGCGCATGCCGAGACGATGCTGGCGGACTATGCCGGGCTTGCCCGTGGTTCATTGCGGATCGTCGCCAGCCAGACGATCGCGAGCTACTGGTTGCCGGCAAAGCTCGCCGCCTTCCACGAACGCCACCCGCAGATCGCGGTTGAGCTCGCGATCGACAACACCGAAGGTGCGGCAGCGCAGGTCCTGAGCGGCGCGGCGGAACTCGGCTTTGTCGAGGGCGAGGTGGACGAACCGGCACTCGCCCACTGGACTGTCGGGCGTGATCCGATGGTGCTGGTCGGCCGCGAGGACGCCGAACGTGTCGACGAGGCCTGGCTGCGCACTGAACGCTGGATCGTCCGTGAGCTGGGATCCGGTACGCGCTCGACCTTCGAGGACGTGCTGCGAACGCGCGGGTTTGATCCGGCCCAGCTGACGATAGCGATGACGCTGCCGTCCAACGAGGCGGTGCGTACCGCGGTCGAGGCCGGTGCCGGCGTTGCCGTCTTGTCGCGATTGGTCGTAGCTCGTGCGCTCAAGGCCGGTGACCTTGTCGAGCTGCCGCTCGGGCTGCCCGACCGCGCCTTTCACGCGCTGCGCCACAAGGAACGCTATCGCACCCGCGCGGCCGACGCGCTGACGGACCTCATCAAGGAGCAGGTCGCATGACTGCCGACACGCACTCCGTTCTGAGCGGCCTCAAGCCGCTCAGCCGGCTCGATCATCCCCGCGAGATGATCCGTCAGTTCACGCCCAACTGGTTCGCCGCGACGATGGGCACGGGCATCCTTGCCCTCGCGCTGCCGCAGGTGCCCGGCATCGGGCCTTCGCTTAAACCCGTCGGCGAGGTGTTGTGGTTCTTCAATATCGCACTCTTCGCGCTGTTCGCCGGCCTTTATGGTGCGCGCTGGGCGATGTTCGGGCACGAGGCGCGGCGCATCTTCGGGCATAACACCGTGTCGATGTTCATCGGCACCATCCCGATGGGCCTCGCGACGATCATCAACGGCTGCCTCGCCTTCGGCATCGCACGGTTCGGGAATGGCATCGTACCGGTCGCACACGTCCTGTGGTGGATCGACGTCGCCATGTCGCTCGCCTGTGGCGTCCTGATCCCGTACATGATGTTCACCCGTCACGAGCACAGCCTGGACGGCATGACCGCGGTATGGCTGCTGCCGGTCGTCGCTGCCGAAGTGGCGGGCGCCAACGGCGGGCTGCTCGCGCCGCATCTGACCGATCCTCACGCGCAGCTAGTCACGCTTGCAACCTCCTATGTGCTGTGGGCCTATTCGGTGCCGGTCGCGTTCGGCATCCTCGCCATCCTCATCCTGCGCATGGCGCTCCACAAGCTGCCGCATGAGAGCATGGCGGCATCTTCCTGGCTGGCGCTGGGACCGATCGGCACGGGTGCTCTGGGCATGCTGGTGCTCGGGGCGGACGCGCCGGCGATCCTCGCGGCGCACGGGCTGGCCGGTGTCGGTACCGTCGCGGAAGGGATCGGCGTTGTGGCCGGACTCTGCCTGTGGGGCTTCGGCCTGTGGTGGCTGGCGCTCGCGACGCTCATCACCATCCGCTACTGGCGCGCCGGCGTCCCGTTCAACCTGGGCTGGTGGGGCTATACCTTTCCGCTCGGCGTCTACACCGTCGCCACCTTCCGCCTAGGCACGACGCTGAACCTCGGTTTCTTCGGTTTCGTCGGCACGGTGCTGACAGTCGCGCTTGCGGCGATGTGGCTGCTCGTCGGCGCCAAGACGCTGGCCGGCGCATGGCGCGGCAACCTGTTCGTCTCACCCTGCATCGCCACCCCGAACTGATCCGCCATGATGATCGGATCAGTCGGTCCGATCACTTGCGAAACGCCCCTTCGATCCGCCAGCGTGGCTGGCCACAGGAGAGCCTTGTCATGGACAATTTCGACGCCGGACTGGCGAGTGAGACCAGCCGTCGCCGCTTTCTCAGGCATGCCGCGCTCGGTACCGCCGGCCTTGCCGCCGCGCCGGCACTGGCGCAGCAGCTCGTCGACCTGAAGCTGCCTGGCGGCAATGCCGAACGGCCGATGACCAGCGCCTTTCCCGGCAAGGGCAGCATGATCCTCCAGCGTGTCCATCCGCCCTTGCTAGAAACGCCGATGGACGTGTTCGACAAGTCGGTGTTCACGCCCAACGACCAGTTCTTCGTCCGCTGGCACTGGGCCGACATCCCGACCTCGATCGATGTCGAGACTTTCCGCCTCAACGTCTTCGGCCACGTCAATCGGCCGCTGTCGATCAGCCTCGCTCAGCTGCTGCGCCTTCCACGGGTCGAGATGGCGGCGGTGAACCAGTGCTCGGGCAACAGCCGCGGGCTGTTCCAGCCGCGCGTCGCCGGCGCGCAATGGGGCAATGGCGCGATGGGCAACGCCAAGTGGCTCGGCGTTCGCCTGCGCGACGTGCTCGACCTCGCCGGGGTCAAGGCAGGCGCGGTGCAGGTGCGCTTCGGCGCTCTCGATCAGCCGGTCGTGGCGGGCGCTCCTGACTTCGAGAAGGCACTCGACATCGACCATGCCCGCGACGGCGAGGTCATGATCGCCTTCGGCATGAACGGCGAGCAACTGCCGCTCCTCAACGGCTTTCCCTGCCGGCTGATCGTGCCGGGCTGGTACTCGACCTATTGGGTCAAGATGCTGAACGCGATCGAGGTACTGCCCGGCCCTGACGACCAGTATTGGATGGCCAAGGCCTACAAGATCCCCGCGACACCCGGCGCGAATGTCGCGCCCGGTGCCAAGGACTTCCCGACCGTACCGATCAATCGCATGATCCCGCGTAGCTGGATGACCAGCCTGCCCGATGGTCAGGCGATCGCCTATGAAGCGTCGATCCCGGTCGGCGGCATCGCAATGGGCGGCGATTGCGGCGTCGCCAAGGTCGATGTGTCGTCGGACGGTGGCCGCACCTGGTACAGGACGACGCTCGGAGCGGACGAGGGCAGGTACAGCTTCCGGCGCTGGGACGGGCGGGTGCCGCTGAGACGCGGGCCTAACCCCATCATGGTGCGCTGCTGGAACACCAACGGTGTCGCTCAGCCGATGAAGCCGATCTGGAATCCCGGCGGGTTCATGCGCGGCAACATTGAAACCACCACCATCATCGCGGCCTGAGGAGCGAGCAAATCATGAAGACTCCGTCTCCCGGCATGATGGCTGCTGGCCTGATCGGCCTGACCGGCATCATCCTCGTCTCGATCGGCGCGCCGAGCAGCCGCAAGGCGCCCGTTCCGATCTCCGAGATGTCTGAGCCGGCACCGGCCGCCAGCGTGTCAGCGCGCGGCTTCTCGCTTGCCTCGACCAGCGTCGACCTGCCGGCCGACGACGCGACCTACCCCGACGGTCCGCACGCCGACGTCATCAATGCCAATTGCACCTCGTGCCACTCAGCCAGCATGGCGCTGACCCAGCCTGCGCTATCGGCGGATCAGTGGAAGGCGACCGTCACCAAGATGCGTGAGGTGTATAAGGCGCCAGTGGCCGAGAAGGACGTCGATGCGATCGTTGCTTATCTCACCGCTATGCCGAGCCAGAAGGTGGCACCCGCGACCGGCAAGGCGCAGGACCCGGACCCCAAAGTGGCTCCTGATGTCTCAGGTGGAACCGGCTAACCGATCTACTTCCATAATCCCGAAATACCATCCTAATGGGATAGGACCGCAGAGCCTTGGGGTGTCATTCCGCCCCTGCCCGTACCGTCCACTGGCGCGCCATTCTCCAACATCCCCATCTCCGACCGGGACGACGAGGAGCCTGCTGTACGTTGCATTAGCCTCTCATCAGGTTCCAGCCAGCCCCTTCAGAATTAGTGACAGTCGGTGTTCAAGCGCGTCCTTCTGCGACGCCTGTCGATCCAGCCGCCAGTCCGATCCCGCCATCCGGCAAGCCACCATCACATCGTAGCCAGTGACGTCTTGACGGATCAGGCCAAGCGCTTGAGCGCGCTCGAGTGACGGGGCGATGACCGCGATGATCTTGTCGCCATTGCTTTCCGCTTCGGCGTATTCAGGCAGTTCCGGCATGGCGAGCAGATAGCGATCGTAGATGGTCGTCATGTCGGTCAGCATACGCAGAAAGGCGAGTGGGGCGATGTCCGGCACCGCCAGCGCTTTCGCCATCTCCTCGAGCTCGAGGTCGAGCACCGCGATGTGCAGCTTCGCGCGATCGGGAAAATGCCGGTAGAAGGTCGCGCGCGTCACGCCGGCCGTGGCACAGATTGCCTCGATCGATGCCGTGCCCCCCGCTTCCTGCATGGCCAAGCGACCAGCGTGCAGCAGGCGCAGATAGTTCGTCTCGGCATCACGTCTCATGGCGTTCTGGTCCCCGGTGCGGTTCGCGGATCAACCGCCGCCCGATCCGCCGCCCGTGCCGGCACCCGCACCGGAGGTGCCGCCCTGTCCGCTCATGCCGCCTTGCCCGCCCATCGCACCGCCCGAGGGGGCGGACTGCAATCCTGCTGGCGGGACGCTGCCCGACGTCGCGGCCCCACCGCCGCCTTGCGCCCCCGATACGAGGCCACCCCCGGACGTTCCGCCCTGCTGTGGCGCTGCCTCACTGCCAGCGCCCGCAGCACCAGCCGCCCCGCCGACCGCGCCGTTCGCGGAGGAAGACATCGCCGACCCGCCGCCGGAGCCCGTGCCGCCCGGCCCGCTGCCCGCTGCGTAGGTCGTTGCCAGTTCGGCATGGGTCGGGATGGTCTGCCCCTTGGGTTCATCGTCCAGGGGATCCGAGCACCCGCTGGCGAGCAACAGCGCCAGCACCGACCCGCCCGAAAGCATCCACGTTCGTCCGGTCATGCGCCTTTCTCCCGTTCAACGGCCGGCACGACGCGCCAGCCTCCGCCGAGCGCCTTTTGCAACCCGATCCAGTCCACCGTCACCTGTGCCCGCGCATTGGCGGTGAGCGTCTCGGCTTCGGCGAGATCGCGCTCGGCCGTCAGCAGGTCGAGCAGGCCGACCAGTCCGGCGCGATATTGTTCCTCCAGCACCGTTCGCGCACGTCGACGTCGCTCCACGGTGCGTTCCGCCAGTACCAGCCGTTCGCGGTTACGCGTCGATGCGACGAGTCCGTCCTCGACTTCGCGGAACGCGCCCAGCACCGCCGAGCGGTAGCGCGCCAGCGCCTCGTCGACATTGGCGCGCTGGCGCTCGACCTCGGCGCGACGCCGCCCGCCGTCGAAGATCGGCGCGGTGAGGTTCGCGCCCAGCGAGAACAGCGTGCTCGCCCATTCCAGCAGCCCGCCGGTGCGTATGCCGCCATAGGAAGCATTGAGCGACAGGCTGGGATAAAGGTCGCGCACCGCGCCCGCTTCCGAATGGGTGGCGGCGGCCAGCTCGCGCTCGGCCCGGCGGATGTCGGGGCGGCGCAGCAGCAGCTCGGACGGCATGCCCGTCGCTACAGTGGCGCTGGCGGGAATGGGCCTGACCGGGGAGAGGGTGTCGCGCAGCGCCGCCGGCTCGCGCGCGGCCAACACTGCCAGCCGCTGCGCCGCCTGTGTTTCCTGCATCCGGAGCTGTGGAATCTGCGCCTCGATGCCGAGCACTTGCGCGTCGGTCCGCGCGGTGTCCGCCTCCGTCACAAGCCCGGCGCGCTCCTGCTCGCGGGCCAGCGCCTGCGTGCGGCGGGCGATCGCCAGGTTGCGGTCCAGCACCGCGAGCCGCGCCTGGACCTCGCGAACGACCAGATAGTCGCGCGCGACCTCGGCGGCGAGGCTGGTGCGGACGTCCTCGATGTCGAAGCCTGCCGCGGCGACCCGTGCATCTTCCGCCCGGGTGCGGGCGCGATTTGCGCCGAACAGATCTACCTCCCAACTCGCGTCGAAGCTCGCCTGGTAGAGTTCGAAGGCGGAGCCCGGGATATCGTCGATGCCCAGGGTGTCCGTCGATCCGCCCGCACCGCCGCCCCCGGCCTCGCCGAGATTCAGTTTGGCGCTGCCGCTGCCGGTCTGCTGCCGCTGCGCCGCGCCGGTGCCGTCGAGCGTAGGCAAGCCCGCTGCGCGGGTCACGCCGCGCTGCGCGCGCGCGCGGCGCAACCGGGCCCGGGCGGCGTCGAGGTCGAGGTTGCGCGCCAGCGTGTCAGCGACAAGCGCGTCGAGCGTCGGATCGCCGAGCTGGATCCACCAACGCTCCAGCGCCCCTTCCGCGATCGCGGCGGGCAGCGGCGCGTTGGCGTAGGGGCGCGCCAGCGCCGTGATAGGGGTGGGCTCGGCATAGCGCGGGCCGGTGGCGCAGGCCGCCAGCGTTAGCAGCGGCAGCAGCATGATCGTACGGTTCATGCTTCCTGATCCTCCGGGCTCGGCTTGCCCTTCAGGAAGAAGAGCAGGGGCAGGCAGGCGGCGATGGCGCACGCGATGATGAAGAACACGCCCTGGAAGGACAGCACCGCGGCCTGCGTGTCGATCGCCTGGCTGAACGATTCCGCGGAACCGTACTGCCGCAGTGCCTGCTGGTATTCGTCGCGCCAAGGCGAGGCGTAGGGGACCAGCTGCTCGCGATAGCTCTGCTGCCCCCGCTCCAGCATCGTGACGGCGAGCGCGGTCCCAACCGATCCCCCCATGTTCACGGCGATGGCCATGAACGTCCCGGCCTGTTCGCGCAGCTTGCCCGGCACGCCGATATAGCTCTGGCTCTGGAGCGGTGTGTAGATCAGCCCCACACCCAGCTGCTGCGCGATGCTGAAGCAGACGATCTGCGAGAAGCTGAGGTCGGGATAGATGTGGCTCGACAGATACATGCCGATGCCGACCGAAACGAAGCCGACGCCGACGAGATGACGGGTGGCGACCTTGCCGGTCAGGAAGCCGGTGACCGGCAGCAGGAACAGCACGGGCAACGCGCCCAGGCCGAGCACCAGCCCGGCGGTGGTGGAGTTGTAGCCGAGCTGCTGTTGCAAGAGCAGCGGCACGATCGCCGGCGTACCGAACAGGGTGGCACCGGTCACGAAGATCAGGACCACGGCGATCGCGGGATTGCGGTTCTTGAACAATCGGAACTTCACCACCGGATCGCGCGCCAGCATCTCCCAGATCGGCCAGAGCAGCAGGCAGGTTATGCCGATCACCGTCGCCCAGAGGATGGAGGACGTGGCGAACCAGTCGTTCGTCTGACCCCGGTCGAGCACGTAGGAGATCGAGGCGAGCCCCACCGCGCCGAGAAGGAAGCCGAACCAGTCGAGACGCAGGCCCTTGGCGCGACGCTTCCTGGTCGCGTTGCGAACGGCGGGAGGATCGTTGAGCAGCAGGATGCAGCCGGTCACGGCAGCGATCCCGGTGGGTACGTTGAGCCAGAAGATCCAGTGCCACGACGCGTTCTCGGCCACCCAGCCGCCATAGACGGGGCCGATCGCCGGCCCGAGTACCACCGCCATGCCGTAGAGCGCGAACCCCAGTCCGCGCTGTTCGGCCGGCAGCGTGTCGGCGATGATCGAACTCTCGCTCGCCGCGTTTCCGGCCGCCGCCATGCCTTGGAGGATGCGGAAGAAGATCAGGCTCTCGATGCTCCACGCCATGGCGCACAGCGCCGAGGCGATCGTGAACGCCGCGACGCAGCAGATGTAGAACGGCTTGCGCCCGAAATAGAGCGACGCCCAGCCTGACAGCGGCAGGATCGCGGCCTGCGCCACCAGATAGCCGGTCAGGATGGTGTCGCTGGACTCGGGCGAGGAGGCGAGGTTGCCCGCGATGGTGTTCAGCGCGACCGCGAGCCCGGTCGAGTTCATCGTCTCGAAGAGGGTGCCGAAACTGACGATCCCGGCGATCAGCAGCGGCGGGACGCCGGGCTTGGCCGCCGAACGGGGCGTGGCGCTCACGGCATCACCTTGACGCTCGCCGTCACCGACAGGCCGGGAACGATGTCGGCGTTGGCGGGGAAGTCGCGGAACGCATCGTCGCGGAAGCGGATCTTGACCGGCACCCGCTGCACCGTCTTCACCCAGTTGCCGGTCGCGTTCTGCGGCGGCAGCGCGGAGAACTGAGCGCCGGAACCGGCCTGGAAGCTGTCGACGTAGCCCGCCAGTTTGAAACCCGAGAAGGCCGATATCGTCAGCTCCACCGCCTGACCGCGACGCATCAGGCGCAGCTGATCCTCCTTGAAGTTCGCCTCCACCCAGCGCGCCGGGCCGACGATCGCGGCGAGCGGCTGGCCGGGCGACAGGTAATCGCCCGGCTCGATGTCGAACTGTGTCACCCGGCCGGCGATCGGAGCGACCACCGTCGCGTCGCCGCGACGCAGCCGCGCGTTGGCCAGGTTGGCCTCCGCCTGCCGGACACGCGCCCGGGCGGCGACGATATTCGCCTCCGCCTGACCGATGCCTGCCGCTTGCGCGCGGACCGTCTCGTCGGCGGCGCGCGCGGTCTCGAGCGCTGATCGGGATGATGCGAGCGCGCGGTCGCGTTGCTGCTCGGCGACGGCACCCTGAGACAGCGAAGCGTAGCGACGGTATTCGCGGTCGGCCGCAACCGCTTCCGCGTCGCGCGCGCGGGCGGTGGCACCTGCCTGGCGGACCTGCGCACGGGCGGACACAAGCGCCGCCTGCGCCTGAAGCACCGCGGCACGCGCGCTTTCGACCTCCGCCTCCGCCTGCCGCAGCGCGACCTCATAGCTGCCGACGCTGATCGCGGCGAGCGGCTGTCCCGCCCTGACAAGCTGGTTGTCGACGACGAACACGCGGGTCACGTTGCCGGACACACCGGGGGACAGTCGTGCGATGGGGCCGCGAATATAGGCGTTGTCAGTCGACTGCCACTTGCGCGCTTCCAGCCACCACAACACAGCGCCGATGATGGCCAACACCAGCAGGACAAGTACGGCAATCGCGATCAGCTTGTGCTTCGGCTCATCCAGCCAGGCGCTGGCCTTTTCCTTGGCCGATCGATCGTCTTCGTCGTCGTCCTGATCGCCGTCGCCATCCTCGGCGTCGTCGTTCTCGCCATCCTTTTTCTTGTCGGCGTCGTCGTCGCGATCCGCTTCGGAGTCACCCGAGGTGTCATCATCCGACGCGTTGCGCTTTCCATCGGCATCCTCCTGGACTTCCGAACCGGACTCACTCGGCTGTTTCTGTTCGCGATCGCTGGTCGCGCTGTGATCTTCACTCAACCATGCCCCCTCTGCCAGCCCGGCTCCCCATGGCCCCTCTAAAACGAGACAATGGTGTGCGTTTGCGACGTAACTCTCCGCAGGCAATTCTGCTCCAGGCTAATTCAATTTTTTGAAGCGCGTGACACACGGGCGTGAGCAGCATCGCGCATCTTAGGTGCCGTTGAAGGCCTGCTTGGGCGCCAGCAGTCAAAGCGAAGTTAGCGATCAACGGCTTTTTCAACAGCCACGATCGTTTGATGGACAGGCCATCAATCGTCGTGTTCGACGAAGGATGGGGGGTAGCCTCGCGCCATCATGGCAAAGCTCGGATCGCCTTCGCTATGGACCGCAAGCACGTTCTGCGCGGGCAACGGCTGAGTGGTGTAAAGGTCGAAGCCTCCACTGTCCGGGACGCAGCCAAGCATCCTGCCATATGCTGCGACAACCGCTTGGGCGGCATCGTAGGCGTGGCGGGAATACGAAAGAGGTATGGCAACCTCCAACACGCGTGCGCGTCCGATACGCTTCAATATCGTCTGCAAGCTCTCGTCTTGCTGCCAGAAATAGGCGGCTTCTCCGCCCCAACTTTCTACCAGTAGCTCCACGCCGCCATCGTCGACACTATGAGGGTACGATACCGCCCAAAACTTGCCCGAGCGGGAAGCCCGCTGATCGCTTTGATAGGGACTGTCGGCAAACAGCTTATCAGCGATCTCCGCGCTGAAGCTACCGGCCTCGACCTCTGCGTCTAGCCGCGCGCGAAAGTTGGCAAGGCTGGACGGATAGATGCCGTCGCTGCGTATAATCTCGACTTCCCGATCAGTCATGCGGGTGTAGTGCCAAGCGCGGATCGTGCGCAGCTCCATGAGCGGCATGACGATATACTCTTTTACCCGAATGAACATGCTCGCGAAGGCGTTCTCGGGGTAAGCTCCGGTGTGGTCGGAAGCCTCACGCTCAAGCCATTGTCGCCTGTCGGTCGACATATAATCCCGGATCAGGTCGGCATAGGCGTCGAGTTTACCGCGTAGCTCGGCGTCGAATGTTTCGACGTTCCAGACATCAATGATCGCATCGGGCAGGGTCATGCTCATGCAGTCGTGTAATCGGGTTTCGACCCGCTCCGCGATACCGGGGTCCGGTGAGAGGCTGGTCAAAAACGTACGCTAAGCTCGGCGACCGTCCCGATTGGGATCCCAATTGGGACGCTCGACGGCGTGCCAACGGATTGGGGTCCGTTAGCGTATATCTGGGTCCGTTCTATGTACCGCCCCCTAGAAGGGCCGCATGAGCTTCGGCCGCCTCGCCCGCACACTCGCTCTGCTCCTGCTGGGCGCGATGCTGTTCGTGCGGATGGGCCCAATGTGCGAGGCCATCGCGCAGGCTGCTCCGCCTGCGGAGGCGCATGCCGGAATGGCCGATTGCGATCGAGCGCCGCCCACGCCCGTGAAAAAGGCCCCTTCGGTGGACTGCGTAGGAGCCTGCATCGCAACGGCCCTCGACGTTCACACGTCTCCCGCGCCGCAGCTCGCCGTGCGGACGGATCCGCCCGCACCCGAGCCTCATGCCCTTGTTGGTCGCTCGGGCGGTCCTGCACCGCCACCTCCTCGAACCGCCTGATCGACGTGGATTCCGATCAATCAGTGCGTTTGAGGAAAATTACACATGAAGACCATCAAGTTCATCGGCGCGGCTATCGCGCTCGCGCTCGTTCCCGCCACGGCCTTTGCCGCCGCTGACTGCTGCGCGGGGAAGGAGTGCTGCAAGGATGGCGCCGACTGCTGCAAGGACAAGGACGGCGCGAAGAAGGATTGCTGCGCCGACATGAAGGACATGAAGCACGGCGAGCACGCCGGTCACGACATGTCGGGCATGCAGAAGAAGTAAGCTGGGAGGGGAGGCGTTCGCGCCTCCCCTTTTCAATGGCGGGCGAACACCCTGCGGCCGCTCGGCCCGAACGCGATCACGTCATAGGCCTGGGCCTTCATGCCCGGCATTTCCATGCCCGGTGAGCCCATCGGCATCCCGGCGACCGCGAGGCCGGTGACGCCCTTCGGATGCGTGGCCAAGGCGCGCTTCATGTCGGCAATCGGAACGTGCCCTTCGAAGGTCATGCCGTCGATAATGGCAGTGTGACAGGAGGCGAGGTCTTGAGGCACGCCGCGTGCCTTCATGAACGCCGGCCGGTTCGCATCGTCGACGACGCGGACGGCGCGGCCGAACTGCTCCTTCACCTGCTGCGCCCATTTCTCGCAACAGGGGCAACCCGGGTCGCGATGCATCAGGACGGGACCCGCGGCGAGAGCCCCCGCAGGGGTAGCGCACGCCAGCGCGGCGGCGAGAAGGCGAAAGCGATCCATATCTGAGTTCCCGGGTGGCCATCCCCCCGCACGGTGACGGGGGGAGGGACGGTAGTCGATTACTGGGCGCTCTTGCCATGCGCCCGCAGCCAGGCGTTCAACTCGCCGATCTCGCGGGTCTGCTCTGCGATCGTCTTGGTGGCCATCTGGCGAACCTTGGGGTCCTTGGTCTCGCGAAGCACGATACGCGACATGGCGATGCCGCCACGGTGGTGCTCGACCATCTTGCGGACCCACGTCTCGGTGGCATCGGCACCCATCGCCGACATCATCTTCTGATGCATGTCCATCTCGGCCTGCGGGTACGGGTTCGCCGGCGTCGGCCGCATCATCTGCCCGTGGTTCATGCCGGAATGGTCCATGCCCTGCATCTGGGCGACCGCGGGAGCCGCGCCGAGGGCGGTCGCGACGGCCATAATCATCATCTTCTTCATCGTGTCGCTCCTGCGTCAAAACTCCCGCTCAACAGGGATACGGGCTCAAACCGATTAGCCCTCAAGCGATGTTGCTCAGCGGATCGGCTGAAGCGTGTTGACGCCGACGCTCTCGTCGGTTTCGGGGGGCGGAGGAGGCACCTGCTTGTCGCGATAGGAGGGGAGGTCGGGCGCATTGTCGGGCGTGGGGTGCGCCTCAAGCCGGGCGATGTAGCGCTTCATCTGCGCGATCTCGCGGACCTGAGCGTCGATGATCCCGTCCGCGAGTTTCCGCACCTCGGGGTCTTTGATGTGAGCGCGCTCGCTGGTCATGATCGCGATCGAGTGATGCGGGATCATCGCCTTCATATAAGCAACGTCTCCGACCGTCTCCTGGCTGCGGACAAGCCACAAGGCACCGGCGAACACCGCGATCGAGGCCGCCACGATGCCGAGATTGGCCCGTCGGTCGGGATACATGCCCCACATGAAGCCGATCATGATGAGCGCCATCACGGCGCCCATGACGATCGCCATCCACGTCCGGGTCTGACTGTATTCGACATGGGCGAGCGCGTAAGTGTTGAGGTACATGAGCCCGAACATCACGACCGTCGACGTCGCGATCATCGCGGCGAAGCGCCCGTAGCTCATCCCCATACCGCCCTGTTTGGAGCCGGGGTCGTCGTGGTTCATGATGCGCTCTCCTGTGCGGCCCCACCCACTGAAGGATACGCAGCTCTCTAGCGGACCCCTTGAGCTTTTCTGCGACGTCGACGGGGCCAGCGCATGAAGAGCAGGATCGCCCCGGCGACAGCGAACACGAGTCCGCCCGCTGCGAAAGCGTTGAGCCACGGCGTGTTGAACCGCTCGTGCTCGGTCCAATCCATGATGTGAAGCCCCCAGAAGAAGTCGTAGAGCCGCCACGTGCCGGTCCGGACCGATGTCAGCCGCCCCGTCTCGGCGCCCACGTAGATGCGGGTCCCGTCGTCATCGGCGAAGGAAGCACGCCAGGCGGGGAGGGCACCGCGGTACTCGGTGCTGAGGCGCTCGATCCGCTCGACGACGGGCGCCGAACCAGTTTCGCCGCGATACGCCTGCCTTGCGATCAGCGCTGCGGCCGGGCCGTCGACCGGGGGCAGCGGCTTTGCGGTGCGGGCGTCCAGCAAACGCACCTTGCCGTCGCCGAGCTGGGCTTCGACGATCGGCCGCCCCAGCAGCATCCGGTGCTGGAGCTGACGCACCGGCGCTCCGGCCGATGCGAGAAGGGCAGGGACGGGCGCGAAATCCTGAGTGGCGATCAGGGCCGGTTCGACGTTCCGGTCGATCCGGTGATCGCCATGCACGGTGTCGATCGGCAGCAGGCTCATGACGAGCCCGCTGGTGAACCAGACGATCGCCTGCGCCCCGATCAGGAGCGCAAGCCAGCGGTGAACCTTGCTTGCCCCGACATGGAGGCGGAGCCGCGGGCTCAGAACCAGGTCCTCACGCCCGCGACGAAGCTGAAGCCGCCCGTATTGTCACCGCGTGCGCGGGTGAAGCGCGCGGTGTCGCCGAACTGCCGCTCCCACGACACGCCGATGTAGGGCGCGAACTCGCGCCGGCCCTCGTAGCGAAGCCGAAGCCCGGCCTCGAGGTCCGTGAGCCCGGAGCCGGTGCCGGTTTCGGGCACGTCCTGCGCGGAGAAATTGGCCTCCACCCTAGGCTGGAGCACGAACCAGTTGGTGATGCGCTGGTCGTAATAGCCCTCCGCACGGCCAAGCACGTCGCCCTTGTCGGAGAGGAACAATGCGCCCTCCACCTCGAACCAACCGGGGGCCAGCCCCTCGATCCCTACCGTCGCGTAGGTGCGCGAGGGGTTGGGCTTGAAGTCGTAGCGAACGCCCGCCTGAAGGTTCCAGTATGGATCGAGCGCGCGGCTGTAGAGCGCCTGCACCTCGGCCTGTTCGAGCGGCTTGCCGAACGTGCCTTCGCCCTCGCTCTTTAGCGTAAAGCGATTGATGTCGCCCCCGATCCAGGCCTCGCCATCCCAGCGATAGCCGTCGCCACCCTTGCGAGCCTGATATTCGGCGAGATTGAAGAGGATCTGATAGACGGTCATTCCGCCATGCTCGCGGCGTAGATCGTTCTCGCGCGAGCTGGCCATGGCGTCCGCGCCCCAGAAACGATCGGCGAGGTGGTCCCCGGCTGGAGCGGGAGCGGGCTTGTTGCCGGGGGGAAGGTCGGTTCCGACCTTGGCAGCGGGCTGATCGCCGGGCATCGCCATGCCCGGCATCGTGCTCATGTCGTGGCCGGCATGCGGGTCCTGCCCCGCACCTGTCGATGCTGCCATGCCCGGCATAGCAGACATATCGTGCCCGGCGTGCGGGTTCTGGGTGGGCGCAGCCTGCTGCTGACCGCTCATATCCATTCCCTGCATCCCGCTCATGTCATGCCCGGCATGAGGGTCGGCAGCCTGCGTCTTCGCCGGTTGCGCGCGACGCGGCGCGGTGCGTCGGACGGGAGCCTTACGCTTAGTCGCGGACTTGGCCGCGGCTTTCGCCTTCGGCTTGGCGGCCGGCTTTGCCGGCATCGTCATGCCCGGCATGTTGTGCATGGAATGGTCCATGGTCTGCCCGAATGCGGGTGTCGCAAGGCCGAGCGGCGCCATACCGGCGAGGAGGAGCGACCGGATCACGCCGCGGCCTCCCCGGCCTTGCGGACCTGGACAACGCGCATCATGCCCGCGTGCATGTGGTAGAGCATGTGGCAGTGGAAGGCCCAGTCGCCTTCCTCGCCGGTCACGTCCCAGCTCACCGTGCCTCCCGGCTGCACCAGCACCGTATGCTTTCGGGGGGCATAGGCGCCCTTGCCGGTCACCAGGTCGAAGAAGTGGCCGTGGATGTGGATCGGATGTCCCATCATCGTGTCGTTGATGAGCGTCACCCGTACCCGCTCGCCGTGAAGCAGCGTGATCGGGTCGGGGTTCTCCGACAGCTTCTCGCCGTCGAAGCCCCACATATAGCGCTCCATGTTGCCGGTGAGGTGGAGCTTGATCTCCCGCTCCGGTGCGCGTGTGTCCGGGTTGCGGTCGAGCGCCATCAGGTCGCGATAGGTGAGAACGCGATGCCCGACATTCTCCAGCCCCTGCCCGGGATCGCCGGTCCGATCGACCGGCATCGGCGAGATGGTCTGCACGCCCGGTCCCTTTTTAACCTCGGGGGCATTGCTGAAATCGCGCATGGAATGGCTCATGCCGCCCATGTCCATCCCGCCCATCTGATCGCCGTTCATCGCCGGCATCGTGCCGGAGCCATGGTCCATACCGGCCATGGCGCCGCCCTGAGCCTGGCCGTGGTCCATGCCTGCCATGCCGCCTGCCGCGGTGCCGGCCGCGCCGTGGTTCATTTGGGAATGATCCATACCCGCCATCGCGCCGGTGCCCGCGCCATGCCCCATCGCAGCATGGTCCATGCCGGACATCGAACCCGCAGCGCCGCCCATGGCGCCATGATTCATGCCGCCGTGGTCCATCGTGCCATGATCCATGCCGCCCATGCCCATGTCCTTCATGGTCGCGAGCGGGCGCTTGCGGAGCGGGGGCACCTCGGCCGCCATGCCCTCGCGCGGAGCGAGCGTCGCGCGGGCCATGCCGGAGCGATCGATGCTCTCACCGACCAGCGTATAGGCGCGCAGGTCGGGCGGGGTGACGATCGCGTCATAGGTCTCGGCCGGGCCGAACTGGAACTCGTCGATCTCGACCGGGCGCACGTTCAAGCCGTCGGCCGCGACGATCGTCATCGGCAGGCCCGGAATGCGGACGTTGAAGGTGGTCATCGACGAGGCGTTGATGAAGCGCAGCCGCACCCGCTCGCCGGGGCGGAATAGCGCGGTCCAATTGTCCTTGGGGCCGTAGCCGTTGACCAGGTAGGTGTAGACCGAGCCCGTGACGTCGGCGACGTCGGCGGGGTCCATCCGCATCTTGCCCCACTCCAACCGCTCTTTCAGCGACTGATCCTTGCCGGCGAGAAGCCCGGCCAGGGTCTGGCGCTGGCGGTTGAAGTAGCCCGACTCCTTCTTCAACCGATCGAAGAGGTAGTGCGGGTGGTGGAAGCTGTGGTCGGACAGCACGATCACGTGCTCCCGGTCGAACTTCACCGGATCGGGGTTCTTCGGGTCGATCAGGATCGGGCCGTAATGCCCCTCCTGCTCCTGAAGCCCCGAATGGCTATGGTACCAGTAGGTGCCGCTCTGGATGATCGGGAACTCGTAGGTGAACGTCGATCGCGCCGGAATGCCGGGGAAGGCGATCCCGGGAACCCCGTCCATCTGGAAGGGGAGAAGCAGCCCGTGCCAGTGGATCGAGGTTTCCTCGTCGAGCTCATTGACGACGTGGAGGCGGACGTTCTGCCCCTCGCGCAAGCGGATGAGCGGAGCGGGCACGGTGCCGTTGATGCCGATGGCGTGGCTCTGCCGCCCGTCGATCATCATCATCTGATGCGCGACCTTGAGCGTGATGTCCTCGCCCGACACCGTGGGCAACGGCTTGGCGATGCCGGCCGAGACGGGCTGTGCCCATGCCGGCATATAGGCCGACAAGGCGAGGCCGCCGCCTGCCAGACTGGCACCGCGCAGCACCTGGCGGCGGTCGAGAACGCGCGACATGCAAGCTCCTAAGAATGGGGCCGTGAAGGGCCGTCGACCCTTCTACGCGGCCGATCTGTCCAACCCTCAGCGGTTCCCTAGTTTTTCGAGCAGCCGCGCCCGCGCGCGATAAAGGCGAGTTTCCACCGCCTTCTGGCTGATCCCCAGCACCTCGGCCGTTTCGGCCTGGCTCAGCCCTTCGATCGTCCGAAGTACCAGAGGCTCCTTCAGGTTAGCCGGCAGGGTCGAGATGGCGCGCGTCACGCGGTCGAGTTCCTGCCGATCGCCGGCTGCGTCGTCGATCGGCACCTGTTCGTCGACGATGCTCTGGACCTGTTCGTCGTTCGGCAGCGCGAACGACAGAAACCGGCGCACGGCACGCTTACGCGCCCAATCGCGGCATTTGTTGACGGCGATGGTCGTTAGCCACGCCTGCATCGATCGGTTGGGGTCGTAGCGCGACAAGGCCTGATGCGCGGCCACAAACGCTTCCTGCGTCACGTCCAGCGCTTCGTCGGCATCGCCGAGGAAGGCGCGCGAAAGCCGGAACATCGGCTGCCGATAGCGTCGCACGATCTCGGCGAAAGCGGCTTGTCGGCCGGCGATGCTGAGCGTCGCCAGTTCGCCATCCGACAGCGCGGTCCAATCGAGGCTCACCCCTGGCCGTCGGTGAGCGCCTTCACCACCGCGTCATCGAATTGAGAGGTCTGATCGGGCCGGAGAAGCTGACGCATGGCGAAGATGTGCGCCAGCGTCGCCTTCTGCAGCTCGCCCATCGCGGCATGGCTCTGGTCGACCGCGGCGGCCACTCGCGGACCATTGCCGTGCTCGGCCTCGATCGCCTCGGCAAGGCGGGCATTGGCGGCACGCATCTCCAGCTCGAGGGCGCGGCGTTGCACCGCGAACCGGTCTTCGAGCACCTTCAATCGGACCTGCTGGTCGCCATCGAGCGCGAGCTTGTGGTGCAGCACCTCGTGGAGCGCCGCACCGGGTTGCTTGGGCTGCGGCAGCAGCGCGCGCCCGATAAAGACACCACCAATCGCTGCCAGGAAGGCGAGCAAGGCGCACAGGACAACCCGCTTGGTCGAGGTCATGGCTCGCCGATCAGCAACGCGGAAGGAGCGAGGGGGGAGGCTCCGCCGAGCGGCGCGAGCGAGACGGCAGGGCTTGCCGTCGCGGGCAGCTCGGCACCGACGATCCCGACACCGAGCGCCGCGGCGGTTATCACACCGATCCCGAGCCCGGCTCCGCGCACGGCGGGGCGGCTGCCGATCCGTCTGAGGACTTGGTCCTCGATACCCTCCAAAGCGGCCGGGGCGGGTGCGCCCGCTAGTCGCGCCAATGCTCTGTCTAGATCGTCCATGCTTTCCACTCCACCCCTCTATCATCGGATACGCATCGCTGCCCATCATCCCTCAACCGCCGGTGAGGGGTCGGGCAGCGCGCCGCGTAGAAGGGTGCACGAACCTCGTCGGAGTACCCCATGCGTAGTCTCGCCCTTCCTGCCGCCCTCACTCTCCTGAGCCTCGCCAGTGCGGCGCAGGCTCACCCGAAGCTCGTTGTGGCCTCACCCGCGCCCAACGCGACCGTTGCCAAGCCCGCGCGTGTCGCTTTGCAGTTCAGCGAGAGGCTGATGCCGAAATTCTCCGGTGCGGACTTGATGATGACGGGCCATGGCGGCACCACGCACCCACCGATGAAGGTTGCAACCACCACCCAGGTTGCACCCGATGGCCGAACGCTGGTCGTGGTGCCCAAGTCGCCGCTCGGCGCGGGCCGCTACAGCGTCGCATGGCACGTCGTCTCGGCCGACACGCATCGGGTGTCGGGCAACTTCGCCTTCGCGGTGAAGTAAGGTGGATGCCGACTGGCCGTTGATCGGGGTCCGCTTCGCGCTTTATGCGACGTTGAGCGGGCTGTTCGGCCTGTCGGCGTTCAGCCTCTACGGGCTCAAGGCCGGGGAGCGCGCAGACGCACTCGCCTTGCGCCCTTGGCTGGTGGGGACCGGGCTGCTCGGCCTTCTGTTTTCAGGCATTGCGCTCGTCCTGCTCGCCGCGGCAATGGCTGGAGCGCCGCCGTGGCCGATCGATCGGGAAGCGATCGGAATGCTGATCACCGGCTCCGCGACGGGCACGGCGTGGGAAGCGCGCATGGTCGCGCTGATTGTGGCCGTGATCGCCGCGCTGATCGCGGCAGGACGTACCGCGCCGCTCGGCATGGTGGCGCTCGCGGCGGGCATTGCGCTCGCGACGCTCGCCTGGACAGGCCATGGCGCGATGGATGAGGGCGCGACGGGCTGGGTCCATCTGCTGGCCGATATTCTGCATCTGTTGGCGGCCGGAGCCTGGGTCGGCGCACTGCTCGGGTTGACGCTGCTCGTGGTGCGACCGGCAGTTCGCGTCGACGTCGCGCATCTCAGACTGACCCACCGGGCGTTGCACGGCTTCGGTCTGGTCGGCACGCTCGTGGTCGGCACGATCGTTGTGACGGGCCTGGTCAATGGCTGGCTGCTGGTCGGTGCCGGCAATTTACCGAGACTTCTGACCACCCTTTACGGCCAGCTCCTCCTCGCCAAGCTGGTACTGTTCGGCGCGATGCTGGGGCTGGCCTCCCTCAATCGTTTCCGGCTGACGCCGGTTTTCGAGCGCTCGGTTGCCGCGGGCGATCATCGGGCCGCGCTTGGTGCTCTGTGGCGCAGCCTCGCGATCGAGGCGAGCTGTGCCGTCACGATCCTGGCGCTGGTCGCCTGGCTGGGGATGCTCGAGCCCCCCGCAACGGCGATGTGAGGAGCGGGCGGCAGATCGCCACCCGCCCGTCACCGATCAGGCGGCCATCTTCTCGCATGCGTCGGCACAACGCTCGCACGCGGCGACGCACTCTTCCATGCCGTCGAGCCCCCGGCAGCTCTCCGCGCAAGCCCGGCAGATCTGAGCGCAGATGCCGCATACGACCTTATGCTGGTCGGACCCGCGGGCCATGAAGTCGAGTGAGGTGGCGCAAATCTGCGCGCAGTCGAGCATGATCTTGATGTGGTCGGGCGCGGCATGTGCGCCGCCCACCTGAAGGCAATGCTGCGTGGTCATCGAAAGGCAGGTGACGTGACAGTGGTGACAGGCGTCCATGCAAGCCTGCATCTCCGCGCTCATCTGATGGTGCATCGGTCATTCTCCGCGTGAGCCCCCGCCCACTGAGGAGTACGCACGGCGCCGGCTCGTCCCTCAGCCGGGTGCCTTCATTCGTCACCTTTAGCCTGATCCTTCATCGGCTTCGGCGCAGGCCCCCGCTTCACTGTTTCACGCCAGGGCCGCGTAGGAGACGGAAGGGCGACCCGCAGCGCAGCCGCCCTCCCTCGAACGCCATCCATCGTTCTACCCATCTCCCTCGCGATCGTCGCCAAGGGCTGCCGCGCGGCAATTCGCTGGCGAAGCTCCGCGTCGGCTTCTTCCGTCCAGCGCCGCGGCTTCCTTATCGTCACCGCACGCTCACGGGTGCAGGTGCCCGGTATCCTCGCACTGCTCAGCCGCGGCCTCGGTCTGGATCGTACAATGCTCGATCCCGAACCGACTATGGAGCATGTCCGCAACCGACTTCCTGATCGCATCGGCGTCAGCACCCTCGGCAAGCGTGACGTGTGCGGTGCAGTTGATGTCGTCCGAGGCCATCGACCAGACATGGAGGTCGTGGACGCCAGCCACGCCGGACAGGCCGGCGATGCCGGCACGCAACTCGGGCAGCTTGATCCCTCCAGGAACGCCCTCGAGCAACACGTTGGTCGTGTCCCGGAGCAGCACCCATGTTCGGGGCAGCACCCATAAGCCGATCCCCACCGCGACGATCGGATCGACCCACGTCCAACCGGTGAACCGGATCGCGAGCGCACCCGCGATCACGCCTACCGACCCGATCATGTCGGCCCAGACCTCAAGGTAGGCGCCCTTGACGTTCATACTCGCATCCTTGCCCGACGTGAGCAGCTTCATGGATATGAGGTTCACCACCAGGCCGATCGCGGCGACGATCATCATCCCGGTCGACTGGACCGCCTCGGGCTGGCGGAAGCGCTGCACCGCCTCCACCAGCACGTAGATCGCCACACCGAAGAGCAGCAGGGCGTTGAAAGCAGCGGCCAGGATCTCGAACCGCTTATAGCCGAACGTCCGCTTGTCGTCGGCCGGCTTCTGTCCGAACCGGATCGCGAGCAGCGCAATCACCAGTGCTGCCACGTCTGTCAGCATATGAGCTGCGTCAGATAGAAGCGCGAGGCTGTTGAAGACGAACGCACCAACAACCTCGGCAACCAGATAGGCGGTCGTGAGCGCCAGCGCCCAGCTCAGCATCTGGGCATTCGCGCCAGCGGTGTGGTCGTGGGCATGCCCCCCATGGTCATGGCCTGCGCTCATTGATTGGCTCCTTTCGTGCCCGCGTCCGAGCGAGCGTCTCGCAGGATTTCGAGGCCGCCTTTCACCGCGATAGCGGCAACAGCGATGCCGACGATAAGGTCAGGCCAGTTCTGGCCCGTCCAAACGACGATCACGCCGGCTAGAATGATGCCCCCATTGGACACGAAGTCGTTGAGGCTGAAGGTTGTCGCAGCGCGCATATTCACATCGGGCTCGCGCAATCGCTTCAACAGCCACAAGCAAAGCCCGTTAACGACCGCCGCGATGATCGCCATCCCGATCATAGTGGGGCCGATCGGCTCGCTTCCCGAGAAATAGCGCCGCCCGGCATCGAGCAGCACACCCGCGGCAAAGAGCAGCAGCAGGATGCCCGATGTCACCGCGGCCCCCCGCTTCCACGCCTGTGAGCGCGAGAGGGCAAGCAAGCTGATGATGTAGACGATGCCATCGGAGGCGTTGTCCAAGCCGTTTGCGATCAGGGCGCTGGAATCCGCCATGACGCCGGACACCCCGAAGCCTGCCGCCAGGCCCAGATTGAGCAACAGGACTATCCAAAGCGTCCGGCGCTTCTCGGCCGTGTCGAGGTCGAAGCTCTCTTCGCTCATGCCGGCACCTTCTCGTCAGGAGCGGCAGTTTGCCGATCGCTTTCCGGGACCGGCAGCTCTCGGCTGCCGAAACGGGCATAGAGCGTCGGCAGCACGAACAATGTGAGCAGCGTCGCGGATATGAGGCCGCCAATAACCACGGTTGCGAGCGGTTTTTGCACCTCGGCGCCCGCTCCATGTCCCAGCGCCATCGGTACGAAACCGAGTGAAGCCACAAGCGCAGTCATCGCGACAGGCCTGAGCCGGGCCAGCGCGCCTCGATGCGCCGCAGCCGCGCGATCCATGCCATCGCGCATCAGGTCATGGATGGACGTCACCATGACCAACCCGTTGAGAACTGCGATGCCGGATAGCGCAATGAAGCCGACGGCCGCGGAAATGGAGAAGGGCATCCCGCGCAGCACAAGCGCGAGCACCCCTCCCACCAGCGCCAGAGGGACGCCGGTGAACACAATCAGCGCATCCCGAACGGAGCCGAGCGCCCCGTAGAGCAGCAGCATGATGACCACGAAACAGATCGGCACCACGATAGCGAGCCGGTCCCGAGCGGACGCAAGGTTCTCGAACTGGCCTCCCCATTCGAGGTACGTCCCTGCCGGCAGCTTTACCTGAGCGTCGATTGCCGCCCGGGCATCGGCAACGACGCCCGCCACGTCGCGGTCACGGACGTTCGCCTGCACCACCACGCGCCGCTTTCCGTTCTCCCGGCTGATCTGGTTGGGACCATCGACGACAGCGATATCGGCGACGGTCGACAGCGGTACGAAGCCACCACCGGCAGTCGGTACCGGCACCTGAGCGACCGCCGTGAGGTCCGAGCGCGAGCTTTCGGCCATTCGGATCATGACGGGAAAGCGGCGATCCCCCTCAAAGATCATGCCAGCCTGCCGACCACCGATCGCTGCGGCAACCGTGTCCTGCACGTCGCCGGCGGTTACGCCGACGCGCGACATGGCGGTGCGGTTCGGCCGGATATCGAGCATCGGCAGGCCCTCGGTCTGTTCGACCCGCACGTCTGCGGCACCCCGGGTCCGGCGAAGGATACCGGCGATCCGGTCCGCGGTCGCATTCATCTCGCCAAAATCGTCGCCGAACACCTTGATGGCGATGTCGCCGCGCACGCCCGCGATCAGCTCGTTGAACCGCATCTGGATCGGCTGGGTGATCTCGTAGGCGTTGCCGGGGAGGGTGGAGAGACGCTTCTCCAGACGCTCCACAAGCTCTTCCTTGGAGAGACCTGGATCGGGCCACTGCGCCTTCGGCTTCAGGATAACGAAGGTGTCCGTGGCGTTCGCTGGCATCGGGTCCGATGCGATCTCGGAGGTGCCCGTGCGCGAGAAGGCGAAGCGGACCTCCGGCACCTTGGCCAACGCCTTCTCGACCTGGAACTGCATCGCCTGGCTTTGGTCGACCGACGTGCCCGGGATCCGCACGGCCTGGACGAGGATATTGCCCTCGTCGAGCTGCGGCAGGAACTCCTGCCCCAAGGTGGTGAAGGCGACACCGGCGAGCGCCAAAGCGCCGACCGCAATGCCGATGGTGAGCGTCGGGCGACGCATCGCCCCATCGAGCCCCGGCTCGTAGCGCTGTCGAAGGAACGTCACGGCCCGGCTTTCCTTCTCCTCCACCCGCTTGCTGAGCCAAATGGCGATCGCCGCGGGCACAAAGGTCAGCGACAGGATGAAGGCGAACACGAGTGCGATGATGACGGTGAGCGCCATTGGCTCGAACATCTTGCCCTCGACACCGGTGAAGGTCAGCAAGGGCGCATAGACCAGGATGATGATCGCCTGCCCGTAAACGGACGGACGGATCATCTCGCGGGCGGACGCGGCGACCAGCCCGAGCCGCTGTTCCATCGTCAGTTCGCCGTCCCGGCCATGCTGGGCTTCGGCAAGGCGCCGCAATGCGTTCTCGACGATGATGACGGCACCGTCCACGATCAGGCCGAAGTCGAGCGCGCCGAGGCTCATCAGATTGGCCGAAACGCCCGCCTCCAACATGCCGATGCTGGTGAGCAGCATCGTGATCGGGATGACGAGAGCCGCGATCAGCGCCGCCCGGAAGTTGCCGAGCAAGGCGAACAGGACGACGATGACCAACAGCGCGCCTTCGGCGAGATTGCGGGCGACCGTCGATATGGTGGAGTTCACCAGCTCGGTGCGGTTCATCACCGGTTTCACGACAACGTCGACCGGCAGCGAGCGGCCGATCTGGGTCAGCCGTTCGGCGACCCCGGTCGAGACGGTACGGCTGTTCTCGCCGATCCGCATGACGGCGGTCCCGACGACCACCTCATGGCCGTTTTCGGACGCGGAGCCCATGCGCAGAGCCTGGCCGGTCCGAACTGTTGCGATCTGGTTGAGCAGGATCGGCACACCCTCGCGGGTGGCGACGACGGTTCGGGCAAGCTCGTCGGCGTTGCGCACGCGCCCGTCGGAGCGGACAGAGAGCCCTTCGCCGTTACGGTTGACGACACCGGCGCCGGCGCTGGTGTTGTTGCGCTCCAGCGCCGTGGTGAGATCCTGCAGCGTCAGCCGCATTGCGGCCATGCGCTGCACGTCGGGGACGACGAGATATTCCTTGGTGTACCCGCCAAGGGAGTCGACCCCCGCCAGTCCCTCCGTGCTCTTGAGCTGCGGCGTGACGATCCAGTCCTGGACAGTGCGCAGGTAGGTGGCCTTGTCGGCCTCGCTGACGAGGTGATCGCCTTCCGGCGTGATGTAGCTGCCGTCGCGTTGCAGACCGGGCTCACCGTTGCGGTGATGGACCTGATCCAGTTCACGGTACTCGACCGTCCACATGAAGATGTCGCCGAGCCCGGTCGCGATCGGCCCCATTTCAGGGTTTACGCCCTCGGGAAGGTCTTCCTCCGCAGTCCGCAGCCGCTCCGCCACCTGCTGACGGGCGAAGTAGATATCGGTCTTCTCGGTGAAGACGGCCGTGACCTGGGCGAAGCCGTTGCGGCTGAGTGAACGGGTATATTCGAGGCCAGGGATGCCGGCGAGCGCGGTTTCGACCGTGAACGCGACCTGTTTCTCGATCTGGTCGGGGGAAAGGGCAGGGGCGACGACGTTGATCTGCACCTGGTTATTGGTGATGTCGGGAACGGCGTCGATCGGGAGTTGGCGCAGCGCGCCTATCCCGAGCAGCGCAGCGGCGACGGTGAGAAGCAGGACTAGCCAACGCTTCTCGACGGAGAGGGTGACGATGCGACCGATCATGGTTCAGTCCTCGTCCCCGCCTTCGCCCTTGCCGAGTTCGGCTTTGAGCGTGAAGCTGTTGGTGGAGGCGATCCGCTCCGAACCGGTCAGCCCGGACGTCACGACGACCTGGCCGCCGTTGGTGCGCCCCAATGTCACCGGCGTTGCCCGAAAGCCGGTCGGGGTCCGCACGAAGACGAACGACTTGTCCTCGATCATCTGGACCGCAGCCGACGGCACGGCGACGGTACGGTCGCCGGTTGCCGGAACCAGGATGGAAACATTGACCGTCTCGCCAACGCGCCAAGTGCTGCCGCCATTGTCGAGGGTGACGATCACCGGCACCAAGCGCGTCGTCTCGTCCAGAATGGGCGAGACGAACGTGACGCGCCCTTCCTGACGGCGCCCCGCCGCTGTTACCTCGACGCGGGCACCGGGCTTCACCCGGCCCGCATCGCTGGGCACCAGCGAGGTCGCAACCGTGATCTTGGAAAGGTTGGCGACCCGGAAAAGCTCGGCGTCGGCTGCAACGGTCTGCCCGAGCGTAGCCGAGCGCGCGATGACCTGACCGGCGATTGGTGAGCGCACTGCGATGCGGTTGAGCGCACCGCCCCCGCTGCCGGTCGCGGACAATTGCTGCTGCGCTAGGCGAAGCGCGATGCTGGCTTCGGTCGCGGCGGTCCGCGCCGCGACAAGATCCTGTTCCGGCGAGACGCGCTCGGCGAACAGGCGCTGCTCACGACGAAGGTTCGTTTGCGCGAGGGCGGCACGCGCGCGAGCGGCCTCCACCTCTGCCTTGAGGGAGGCTGCTTCGCGGCTCTCGATAACGGCGAGCGGATCGCCGCGACCGACAGGCTGGCCGAGATTGCGGGTCAGCGAGACGAGCCGCCCGCCCACCGATGCCGATACCACCTGCACGCCTTGCGGATCGCCTTCGATCGTTGCCGAAAGCTCGATCGCACCAGCCTCCCCGCCGACCGTTGGCCGCGTGACCTCGATCCCGGCGTCCGCGATCTGCTGCGCGGAGAGGATGACGGCATCCTTTGGACCTTCTTTGGCCTCGCTGGCCTCGGCACCTTCGGCCTTCTCGGCTCCGACCTTCTCGCCGGCTTCACCGCCGCTGCCGGTCCCGCCGCATCCCGCAAGGATGAGGGCCAGCGTCACGGGCGCCAGCGCCCGCTTGATGTTCTTCGTCATTGATTGTTTTCCTCAGGAGAGGGCGCGGCGGCAACGAGCCGTTCCAGGCGTGCCTTTGCGTCATGATAGGTGGCGAGCGCGTCGATCGCGGCGGTGCGCGTCTCGGACAGGGTCCGCTCGGCATCGAGCAAGTCGAGCTGGCCGAACTTGCCCTCGCGGTAGCCGATCCGGGCGATGCGCGCAGCCTCGGCAGCCGACGCCAGCACCGGACCGCTCGCATTGCGTGCGGACGTGGCGGCGTTCGCCACCTCCGCCTGGGCGTTCGCGATGTCCTGCGCCGCGTCCAGCTCGGCGGCACGCCGCAGGGCCTGCGCCTGGTCGCTCTGGGCGCGCGCCTGGGCGATGGCGGCTTTGCCGTTGTTGAAGACGGGAAATGGGATGGAGACCCCGAACACCGCGGCGACGTCGTTGGTAGCCTCGAGCCGTCGTGCGCTGGCGCTCAACGTCACATCGGGAATGCGCTGCGATCGGGCGAGCCGGACCTGTGCCTCGGCCGTCGTCGCGTCGGCACGGGCGGCCGCCAGTGCCAGCGTACCACCGGGTTCGATCGGCCGTGCCGGTCCAAAGCCCTCAACACGATCATACCATGCGAGGTCGAGCGGCCCGGTCACGGGCTGGCCGATCCGACGCGCGAGATTGTCCCGCGCCACCTCGGCAAGCCGCTGGGCACGTTCCACCGCCGTCTCTGCGTTGATACGCAGCACATCGGCACGCTGCTGTTCGAGCGGTGACGCACGCCCCGCCTGCACGCGGACACCGGCTGCGCGGAGCGCCTCCCGGGCGATACCGGCCTGTTCGCGAGCTGTGACGAGGCGGCGTTCGGCCGATGCTGCCTGAATGTAGAGCTGGGTGACGGCGAGCCGGAGGTCGGCCTCGGCCAGCGCCGTTCCGATCCGCGCCCGATTGCCGATCGCCTCTGCGACCGCGATCCGGGCCGACCTCTTGCCGCCCAACTCGATCGGGAGCGCCAAGCCTGCAGTCGTCTCCGCACTGCGGAGGCCACGATATTGGCCGCTGCCGGCGATGTTCTCGGTTTCGGCAACGATCGACGGGTTGGGGCGATAGCCGGCGACGGTCCGGCCCGCCTCGGCCGCCCTGACCCCTGCTGTGGCGGCTTCGAGACTGGGCGCGGTTGCGCCGGCGAGCGCCAGCGCCCGCTCCAGCGTGAGCGGGGGACTGGTCGATGCCGGCTCAGATGATTGCGCGTGCGCGATCGACGCGCACGACGCCACGGCCAATAAGGCCGCAATGAAACGGGACATGGTGACGAACTCCTGACGAACCTGGATTGCCGCGCGGGAAGCTCCCGGCGGATTAGGCGCTTGTCAGGCTTGGGGAGGTCGCAGAGCTGGGTCCGATGACATCCGTGCCATCGGGTCGTCGCTCCACGCGGCAGGCGCCATGGGCAGCCCGCTCACGGAGGCGACACGACCAGCCTCGAACGGAACACCGATATGATGGCCGTGGCAGCTGCCATGATGGTGCGGGTAGGACTTGTCGGCATCGGCCGGCACCTGGTCCCCGTCGCCATCGCTATGTTCAAGCGAGCTGGCAGCGGCCGTATCGACGCATCTCACGCCTTCGGTCGCATGCGCGACCGATCCCAGCCCAAGCGACAGCACGAGCATGAGACAGAGGAACAAGGCGGAAAGCCGATGCATCGGCCTTCGCCTTAGCAGCTTAGCGAACGCCATGTAACGGCTGCCTGTAAGTGGAAGGGGCAGGCGTGGAAGCGTATCGCAGTTCGGCCCGCGCCTGTCGCATGATCTGGAATCCACCCGACAGACCGAGCACGGCCATCAACGCGGCCACCACTAGATCGGGCCACGCGCTGTTCAGCCCGAAGACGCCGCCTGCGGCCAGCACCACGGCGACATTGCCGATCGCATCGTTGCGCGAGCAGATCCACACCGAACGCATGTTCGCGTCCCCGCTGCGGAAGCGATACAGCATCACCGCGACCACGGCATTCGCGATCAGCGCCGCAATCCCCACGACGCCTATGACCTCGGCATGGGGCACAGCGCCGTGGAGCGCACCCCACCCCGCCGCGAGCAGAACATAGAGCCCGAGCAGGGCAAGCGTCGCTCCCTTCAGCATCGCTGCGCGCGCGCGCCAGGCTATCGCCATTCCGGCGACACCAAGGCTGATGGCGTAATTGGCGGCGTCACCGAAGAAGTCGAGCGCGTCGGCCTGGAGCGCTTTCGACCCGCCCGTGATCCCTGCGACGATCTCGATTGCGAACATACCGCCATTGATCGCGAGCGCGATCCACAGCGCGCGCCGCCACTTCGGGTCGTTGAGGGTGCCCGCCTTATCAGACGCGCAGCTCGTGCAGGCCATTTCGCCACCTCGATAGAATCGATCTGGCAGCCTATATGCACCCTCTAGTCGCTAGAGGGTCAAGCACTGTGTCTGAGAAACTGACGATCGGGAAGCTGGCCTCGGCGACGGGCACAAAGGTCGAGACGATCCGCTATTACGAGCAGATCGGCTTGCTGCCGGCACCAGCGCGGTCGGCCGGAAATTACCGGACCTACGAGGGCGAGCATCTGCGGCGCCTGTCCTTCATCCGTCGGGCGCGCGATCTCGGCTTCTCGATCGACCAGGTCCGGGAGTTGATGGCGCTCGCCGATCGTCGCGAACAATCCTGCATGGCCGTGGACGTGATCGCCAACCAACATCGGGATGCGATCACGCGGAAGATCGCCGACCTGACGGCGCTCGCGGGCGAGCTGGACGTGCTGATCGACTCCTGTAGCCGCAACACCGTGGCCGACTGCAGGATCATCGAAGCCTTGGGTCCCAGCGCGGAGGTCGAGGAGTTCCCGGTGGCTCGCTAGGCGAAGTCGATCGGATCGGTATATCTGAGGTCATGTGCAACCGCGCTCGCATGTCGAATGAGCCCGAAACCCTATGGGGATCGGCCGCGAAGCTGTTTAGCGAGCGGCCCCGCGACAACCGGTTTGACCCGCGCGAGCTGCGCCCCAAGAGCCGCAACTATGTCATCCGCGAACAGGGCGGGGAGCGAGCCTGGGACGTGATGACCTGGGACGTGCTCGGCGGGAAGGCGGCGTGGCCGATGACCAACGTGCGCCAGCTCGGCCTCCCGCAATGGCGCAGGCTGGCAGAGAAGCCGGAGAACCGCTGTCTGGTGCCGTTGACCGAGTTCTGCGAGTTCACGCCTGACAAGCACGATCTGGGCGACGGCAAACCGCCGCTGAAAGGGGAGATGTGGTTCGGCGTGACCGACCAGCCTGTATTCGCCGTCGCGGGCTTCTGGCAGCGTGTCGAGGGCGGGAACGGCTTTACGATGGTGACGTGTGACCCCAACACGCTCGTCGCGCCGATCCACCCGAAGGCGATGATTACGATCCTCGAACCTGAGGACATCGATACCTGGTTGCGCGGTAGCTATGACGAGATCGTCGCGCTGCAGAAGCCCTATGACCCCGCCAAGATGACGGTGAGGGGACCAGTCTTCCCGACCCGACGCCCCGAACGCTAGGCGAAGCCTAGCGGCTCCGATCCTTCCCGCGATCCGGGGGCGGTGTACCCGGTGAGGAAGGCGGGGCGGACGCCCCTTCGAGCGCGGCCCCGATCTTGATCCGGTCGGCGACAAGCTGGCGAGTGGATTCCCCGACCGTGTTGACCATGCGCGCGCTTTCGCCGCGCTCGCGCGCCTTCTGCATGGCGTCGTCGACGATCGTCTGGGCGGGCGCGAGACGTGGGTCGGCGTGGTTCTTCTCGGCCGTGTTCTTCAGGAACAGCTCGGCGAGCCGCTCCTGGCCTGGCGAAGCCCCAGGCGGCAGGATCGGCCGCTCCAGCGAGCGAACGGCGCGCTGGAGCTGCGCTGGCTGCTGCGAATTGATCTGGACGCCGAGAGCCGCGCCGATCTCGCGGACGCGCTCAAGCGGAGTCTGCTGCGGGGTGATGACCGCATCGACCTGACGCACGCCAAGATAGGTGAGAAGGTGTGACTGGTAGATCGGGCCTTTGGCGTGGCGGACATAGGCCAGCTCGGTGCGGGCGTTGGCGATGACCGGGGAGGGGGCGCCTTCTCGAATGAGGCTGCGTAGCCGGTCGGCCGCCTGCTGGCGGGCGGCCGGGAGATAGCGATCCAGTTCCTCGCGGGCCTTGGTCAGCGTCACCCGGTAGCGCTGCCCTTCGGGCGGCGCACGTTGAGGCAGCAAGGCTATCCCGGCGGGACCGATCCGCGCTTCGGGCGCAAGGTCGCGACGGATCGCCGCCTCGGCGAGCACCGCGGCCATAGGCCGATGATCGCCGGTGAGGAAGCCATGCCGGGACGCGTCCATCCACGCGGTCTTGTCGATCGAGGCGATCCTGATGGGATGGCCGGCATCGCGGGCGAGCTGCGCCGCGTGGTGGCGCATCGTCCGCCCGTTTCCCTCGCGGAAAGGGTGGATGGCATTGATCTCGTTGATGTGGTTGCCGAGCCGGTCGAAAAACTCGTCGCGGGCGAGGCCCTTCAGCGCATCGCCCGCCCGCGTATCGGCAAACCGCTTATCGAGCTCGCGCGCGATGTAAGGCACGTGCGCGAAACTGGAGCCGCCCTTGGCGATATTGACGGTGCGATCCTGACCCGCCCAGTCGTAAAGGTCCTGGAAGAGGTGCCGATGTAGGGCGCGATAGCCGTCCGTCGTCGCTGGAAAGGTGAGGCGCGCGGCTTCTGCGCCGCGCGCCAAGGTCAACCTCCGCTCGGCCTCCATGAGGGTCTTGTCGTCCGTGATCCCAAGCCGGTTCCGGAGCGTGTCGGTCCCCGGATAGGTGTAGGGATCGTCTGCCAAGGTCAGGCCGCGATCTGGTGGGTTCCTGGCTTGTAGAGGCCGAGGATGATGGACGGCATGAGCGAAGGGGGAACACCCTCATCGAGCATCATGGCGAACATGGCATCCTCGTCGCCGGTCGGCGTCATGTCCTCGATGACGAGGTTGGCGCGCGCCTCTGCTACGTCCTCGCGCCAGAGCGCGATCTGCTCGGGGGTGCCACGCTCAAAGTCCATGGAGCGGATGCGCTCGCGCAGCGTGTCGAGATTGATCTGGGCCATCGCGTCATCCTTTCGCCGTTAACCCTACGCGCTCCCCCGCGATTTCTCAACAAATCACGTTGGCGCAGGTCCGTTTCGGCACGGTTGATCCGCGCTCAATCGAGCGCGGATCGCTACGCCACAGGCGTTAGTATTCGCTGGCCAGCATGATCGTCAGCACCCGTTTAGTCTGCTCGGGATTCCACGGAGCGTCACTGCCGTAGGTGAGGCTCGTGTCGTAGCAGTCGATCTTCCAGAACACCGTCTGCACAACCGCCTTTGCATCGTCCGGACGGTCCTGCGTCCACGCGCCGGTTGCGAGCTTATAGATCGCGCCGAAATCGTGCTCGCCATGAGGGTCGTTGTTGCCATCGAACTTCGTGAACCGGGTGATCGCGACCAACGCGGCGAAACGGTCCAGCTCGGGGAGGGCCTGGAATCCCATCGTAACGTTGGCGAGGCTCGCGAGGCCAGGGTGGGTACGCGCCGCATCGTTGAGACGCCGGATGGTGTCGATCTGCTCGGGAGTCGGCATGGGTGATCCTCCTTGTTGGCATGGGCCGCAAGGCCGTTCGGCCTCACGGCCCTGCCTGTCCGGCGAGGACGGGATGGGGAGGGGAACGAGAATCTTGGTAAGCTGGCGCGGGCGAGCCGCCCTAGCGCGGCCGGCACCGACGGGGCCGGGCGCCGCGCTTGGCGGCTTACACGGGCGGCAAGATTGTCGTTCGGGAACGAAAGGGCGGCGCCCTTGGCGTTCCCCGGCGCGGGTCGCCCCGCGCCAGACAAACGGATAAGGTTCGGGAGGGGACTTCGGGGGGAAGCGCGAATGTCGAACTGGGCGGAGCGGGCGTCGGCGTCGTTGCTACCGCTCAGCCGCGCGAGCACCCTTGGCGCCGCGCTCAAGGAGTGGACCTATACGGGGCGCTTCTTCGACCTCGAAGCGGCGGACGGCACCTGCGAGCTGTGCGGGCAGCAGGAGCTTCGCTACCATTTCGAGATCGAGAACGACGGCACGTCCGCGTCGTTGCTGGTCGGCTCCGAGTGCATCAAGCGCTTCGAGATCGCCGGCATTGACGAGCAAGGGCGACGGCTCGATGCACGCGATACGGGAAAGCTGGTGGACCGTCACCGCCGCGGCCTGGTGGAGGACGCGCGCAAGCAACGCGTCATGACCGCGCTGCTCAAGCTCGGTCGCAAGGCACCCGACTTCGACGCGCAGAACTTCATCGCCTTCGTCGACGACAAAGGTGCGTTCACCCCCAACCAGGTGGCGATGATCTTCTGGCGGCTCGGCTCGGCCGGGGTGGAGTATCGCCCGGCCGACTGGAAGGTGCGGCTGCGCCGCGACAGCGATATCGGCCAGCTCCGAACGATGAAGCCGGCCGCTTTCAAGCGAGTCATGGCGGCGCTCACCGCGGCGCAGCGGCGCCGGATCGACGAAATCGAGGCTCGCTTAGCTCAGTATGGGCAGCGCTGGCGCGAGTGATGTGCCGCCCGCGGTGCGGACCGTGATTTTCTGCTTTCGTTCCGCTCGGCCCTGACTCATAGAATCGTCATGCCGATCATGCCGGAACATCGCTGGCTGTACCCGATCGACTGGCCCGAGCTGTCCAGGCTGATCCGGTTCGGCCGCGCTAAAGGCCGCTGCGAGCATTGCCGACGGCCGCACGGTGCGCGCGTCTTCCATCTTGGCGATGGTCGCTGGTGGGATGCCGATCGCCGACAGTGGCGCGACGGGCGGGGACGGCGCATCCGTGTCGTCGGGGCAGACGTCGCCGCGATCGTCCGGCTCACGCGGGTGTATATCGCCTGCGCGCACCTCAATCACGACCCGACCGACAATGCGCCGCGCAATCTCGCCGCGCTCTGCCAGCGCTGCCACATGATCCACGACGCGGCCGAGCATCGCCGGCGCCGGTGGTACAACGCCTATCGCAGGCGTGCGCTGGGCGATCTTTTGGCTCTGCTCGATGGGCTGCCGACGATCGGGGCGAGGCAGGGTGTGCCACGTGGCACACCTGCGCGTCACACCGCCTAAGCCCCCCATTCACTCGAACCGCGGTAAGGGAGAAGGCCTATCGCTCTTTGATATATCTGCTATGCTGGATATATGGAAAACGAGTTAGCGATCGCGGCACTGGGGGCGTTGGCGCAGGGCACGCGCCTCGACGTGTTTCGTCTGCTGGTGCGGCACGAGCCTGACGGGTTGGCTGCAGGCGAGATCGCCCGCCGGCTGGATGTGCCGCAGAACACGATGTCGGCGCACCTTGGTATTCTGGCCCGTGCCGGCCTCGTTCGCTCCGAACGGCACAGCCGGTCGATCATCTACCGCGCCGACCTCGACGGGCTGCGCGCGCTAACGCTGTTCCTCGTCAAGGATTGCTGTGCCGGCAACGCCGAATTGTGCGGGCCGCTCATCGCCGAACTCGCTCCCTGCTGCTGAAAGGACGCCCCATGAGCCGGACTGACTCGGTCGTCGACATCGTCATCTACCACAATCCCGAGTGCGGCACGTCGCGCAACGCGCTCACCATGATCCGCAATGCCGGCATCGAGCCGCACGTGGTCGAATATCTGAAGACCCCGCCGTCGCGCGCGCTGCTGGTCGAGCTGATTGAGCGGGCGGGCATCTCGCCGCGCGAGCTGCTGCGCGAGAAAGGCACGCCCTATGCGGAGCTGGGGCTCGGCGACACCACACTGTCCGACGAGGCGCTGGTGGACGCGATGATGGCGCACCCGATCCTCATCAACCGCCCGCTGGTCGTCTCACCCTTGGCCGTGAAGCTCTGCCGCCCGTCCGAAGCCGTCCTCGATCTGTTGCCGAGCGGGCAGCTCGGCGCGTTCGCCAAGGAGGACGGCGAACAGGTGGTGGACGCGTCCGGCGAGCGGGTCGGCTGAGCCCATGTCGACGATCGCCCCTGTCGCCGGACCTGCGCCGGCGCGCGCCGGCATCGGCACCTTCGAGCGCTACCTGACGCTCTGGGTGGCGCTCTGCATCGTTGCCGGCATCGGCTTGGGGCACCTTTTGCCCGGCCTGTTCGCGCGCGTTGCCTCGGCCGAGGTAGCGCGCGTCAACCTCATCGTCGCGGTGCTGATCTGGCTGATGATCGTACCGATGCTGCTCAAGATCGACTTCGGCGCGCTCGGGTCGGTCCGCCAGCATTGGAAGGGGGTGGGCGTCACACTGTTCATCAACTGGGCGGTGAAGCCCTTCTCGATGGCAGCGCTTGGCACATTGTTCATCGGTTGGCTGTTCGCGCCGCTTCTGCCCGCAGGGGAGGGGCCGTCCTACATCGCTGGCCTGATCCTGCTCGCTGCGGCACCGTGCACGGCCATGGTGTTCGTGTGGTCGAACCTGTGCGAGGGCGAGCCGACCTACACGCTGTCCCAGGTCGCGCTGAACGACGTCATCATGGTGTTCCTGTTCGCGCCGCTCGTCGGGCTGCTGCTCGGCGTCGCTTCGGTGACGGTGCCGTGGGACACGCTGCTGATCTCGGTGATGCTCTACATCGTCGTGCCAGTCATCGCCGCCCAGCTCGTGCGCCGTGTCGTGCTGACGAACGGCGGACAAGCCGCGCTCGACCGGCTGCTCGGTCGCTTGGGGCCGGTGTCGCTCGTCTCGCTGCTGGCGACGCTCGTCCTGCTGTTCGGCTTCCAGGGTGAGGCGATCGTGGCGCAGCCGTTGGTGATCGCACTGCTTGCGGTGCCGATCCTCATCCAAGTCTATTTCAATGCAGGTCTAGCCTACTGGCTCTCGCGCCGCTTCGGCGTTGCCTGGTGCGTGGCGGCGCCTGCGGCGCTGATCGGCGCATCCAACTTCTTCGAATTGGCCGTGGCGGCCGCGATCTCGCTGTTCGGGCTCAAGTCGGGCGCGGCGCTGGCCACGGTCGTCGGCGTGCTGGTCGAGGTGCCCGTGATGCTGTCGGTCGTCTCGATCGTGAAAGCATCCCGGGGCTGGTACGAGCGCGGGGCGCACGCATGACCGGCCTCCGCGTCACGTGTCTCGCGCCGGGCGAGCTGGATGATCTGGCCGGCGCGCTGGCAGCCGCCAAGCTGCCGACCGCCGATCTCGCCGAACCCGGCCGCGCCTTCGTCCGCTTCGACGACGACGCTGGGTTGGTCGGGTTCGGCGGGATCGAGGGCGAAGGGTCGGACCGCCTGCTCCGCTCGCTGGTGGTCTTGGCCGATCGCCGGGGCGCCGGCATCGGCGGTGCGATGCTGGCGCTGCTTGAGGGCGAGGCGCGCCGGCTCGGCGCCGAGCGGCTCCACCTTCTGACCGACACCGCGGCGCCATTTTTCCGGGTGAACGGCTATGCAGAGGCCGATCGCGCTGCGGCGCCGCCTGCGGTTGCCGCCTCGCGCGAGTTCACCGCGCTCTGCCCGGCGTCGGCCACCTTTCTCGTGAAAGCTCTTTGATGCCGCTTCGTACGCTCACCGATCCCGACCTCCTGCCGGCACTCGATCCAGCCTATATCCGCGCGCGGCCCGCCACAGGGCTCGGGCCGCTTGATCCGGCACCTCGGATACTCCTGCTCTACGGCAGCTTGCGTGAGCGCTCCTTCTCGCGGCTCGCCACGGAGGAAGCGGCACGCCTGCTGCAGTTATTCGGCGCGGAAACGCGGATCTTCGATCCCTCGACACTGCCGCTCCCCGACCAAGTGGCCGGAGACGATCACCCGGCCGTCCATGAGCTGCGCGAACTGGCGCTGTGGTCCGAGGGCCAAGTCTGGTGCAGCCCGGAACGTCACGGCCAGATCACCGGCATCATGAAAGCGCAGATCGATCACCTGCCGCTCGAGATGAAGGGCATGCGCCCGACCCAGGGCCGTACGCTCGCGGTGATGCAGGTGTCTGGCGGATCGCAGTCGTTCAACGCCGTCAACACGCTGCGGCTGCTCGGCCGCTGGATGCGGATGTTCACGATCCCGAACCAGTCGTCGGTCGCGATGGCCTACAAGGAGTTCGACGAGACCGGACGCATGAAGCCGTCGAGCTATTATGACCGCATCGTCGACGTGATGGAGGAGCTGGTCCGCTTCACGGTCCTGCTACGGCCACACGCGACGCAGCTCGTAGAACGCTACTCGGAGCGCAAACAGGCCGGCGTGCCGGTCGACACGACGACGGACCTGTCGAGCATCGCGACCGCGCCACAAGGCCGCTGGCGGTGAGCCGCACCACCCGATCGGCAAGGAAGTCGCCACGGCGCCGCCCGACCTCGTGTCGGGCGGCGCGACGCGGACCTGAAAGGGCAGCCGGCGCGCCAGCCCGCCAGGGCTGGCGCGCCGGGGCGACGGGCCGCCTTGCGCTCGTCAGGAGAGGAAAGGGGGTCCGATTATCACCGGACCCCCAGCTTTGCTGTTCAGGCCGTTTCCTCGTCGATCATGCCCTCCTGCTCGCTGCCGTTCTCGTCCATGTCGGCGTCGCATTCCTCCGGCTCGCGCTCCGCTCGGTCAAAGGCACCGATCCGCAGCGGGGCGGGAAGCCAATGGGCGGGCAACCGCTCGGACACGTTCACGGCAAGGTCCGCCTTCTTCTTGATGGTGGCGCAATTCTCGGCACTCGACGCGCCCACTTCCTCGCGCAACAGGTCGATCATCGCAGCACGGCGCATCTTGTCGAACAGGCCGATGGGGGCGGTCCAGCGCGACGCGATGTTCACGCCGCTCGCGCGCACGATCTGCTCGAATTGGTGGTGGCGCTGGCCGGGGGAGCCGCCCGCGAACACCGTGCCGTCCACCGTCATCGCGACAAGCCCGGCCAGCAACGCCATCTTGTCGTCGCTGCCCATGGCACGGATCGCCTCGAACCGGCCTTCGGCGGGAATGGCGGCGAAACGGGTCGCCATCATGTCCTCCACGGCAAGAACGTCGCTCGTCGCCATCAACTCTTGCGCCACGTCGGTCGCGACGGCCTTGGCCTGAACCTCGATCGCCATCTGGTGGCTGTGCGCGCCGTGGAGCAACTGGCCCGCGAGGCTGTCGAGCACGATGTCGAGTGCCAGCGCCGGGTCGGCCGCGACCGCCTCCTGCACGACCCGTGTCTTAATGCGCGTGAGGTCGGCGAACAGGCTGTTGCTGTAAAGCGGGACGGGACCGTCGTGGTTCGCCTTCGGTTTCGGCTCGGCCTTGGCGCGGTAGAAGCTCTTGCCCAGTGATCCGTCATGCGACACCCAAAGGGCCACGCCGCCCACCGCAACCTGCTCGCGATTAAAGGCGCGCAAGCCTTCGGTGATCGCGTCGCGCTCGTCCGATAGCGGGTCGATCCGCTCGCTGTCCTCGCCCTCGGCCTCTGCGATGGCCTCGATCTCGGCGTCGATCGCGGTAAGCCTCGTCGCCTCGTCGTGGGTCGGCTCGCGCGTCGCCGGGTACATGCTGCCCTTCATATAGAGGTCGTAAGGGCGTTCGAGCGCCGCACGGACTTCGTGCCACCCGATAGCGCGATACTCGTCCGCGAGTGCGTCCAGCTTCTCTTCTGCCAGTTCTCGCACAAGCTCGGGATCGTCCGCAAAGCCTTCGGCCCCTTGGCTGAACAGGTCGACCGTGATCGTACCGCCTTTGGCCTCGTAAGCCTCCCGCCCGACGAACAGGAACGGGCCGCTGGTGGTGTCCACCTTCTCGGTGGTGAGCATCCGGCGGATAGTGTGCGCGTGGCCGTTCGCGGCCTTCCAGACCTTCATCTGCTGGCTGTGATCGTCGGTGAGGGTGAGCGCACGTGCGGCCTCAAGGCTCAACTGATCCTTGGCGATCAGGTCGATCAGCGCCGGGGCAAGCGCAGACAGGCGGAGCATCTTGTAGACGAAGCTGACCGCCTGACCGAACCGGGCCGCAATCTCCTCGGCGTCCATGCCCGTGTCGCGGAGCGCGGCGAAGGCGCGGATGCTGTCGGCAGGGTGCATGTCCTCGCGCTGGAAATTCTCGGCGAGCGACAGTTCGATGGCTTCTTCCTTGGTCCGCAACTCAACCGGGAAGGTGTCGCTGCTTTTGATCCGCTTGCGCTTCACCAAGATTTTGAGCGCGCGGTAACGCCGCCCTCCGGCAAAAACCCACAACAGCCCCTCGTCCTCATAGGCGACAAGGTTCTGCAACAGCCCGTGCGCTTCGATGTCGTCGGCCATCGCCTCGACGGCGGACGGCTTCACGCGGCGCTGGTTGAGCGGGGAAAGGCGAAGCTGGGCGAGCTTGGGATGGATGATAGCCATGATGATGCTCCGTGATCTGGATGGATTTGACTGGGAGGGGGTCAGCCTTCGAGGCTCGCGAGTTCGTCGAACTCGGCCGAGGCGCGCTTCGCGCTGCCGCCTGCGTAGGTGACGCCGGTGCGCGGATAGAAGAACACGCGCTCGCCCTTGCGGTACGGGGTGCCGTCGGCGCTGGTGCCGGGGGACTTCGCGCGCTTCCAATAGGGATCGCCGGTGTATCGGGTGTAAGCCATTGTCCTTTCTCCTTCTTTCGAGGCGCAGCCGGTTGCCGCTGCAACCGGGTCTGCCTCTCCGGCGAGGAGCGGGATGGGGAGGGAGGAGCGAAATCGATGGCCTGGCGCGGGCAGGCCGCCCTAGCGCGGCCGGCGCCCCACAAGGGCGCCGGGTGCCGCGCTCGGCGGACCACACGGGGCTGTCGATTTTGCTTCGGGAACGAAAGGGCAGCAGCCCTTGGTGTTCCCCGCGCCAGCGGGCCTCCGGGGGAGGGCCGCGGTGCCCTGCCAGCGACGTCCGCGCCGCTGGGCGCGGCCATAGGTGTGCCACGTGGTACACCTTACGCGAGGATCGTCACCCGCTCAGGGCCGAGACGCCGGCACGGTGGCTCGGTCGGCGCAACGCGCCGATAGAGCCGTGCCCGGCAGGGTCGCGCCCGACCGGGATCGTTGCCCCGAAAAGCGCTTTGCACTGGGCAGGTTGCTCAGCAAAACAGCGCGCTGCCCTTGGACGGGTGGGAACTGACCAGGCGAGAACGAATGACCCCGATCGAGAGGATCTATTTTACATCGCGGATCATCCACGGCGATTTGAGTTCGGCAGATGGTGAACTGTCAGGTCAGCTCGGTCCTGCGGGCACGTGGGTTCCGTTCATCAAAACGGCCCTGATGGCGCTCGGGAACCTTGCCGATTTGGAAGGACTGATGCGCTTCATATACCGGGACGCACCAGAACTCGCCGACCAGATGAAAGCGATCGACGCCGACCTTCAGTTTGCGAAATACCTCCGCAATGTCTTCGGGGGTCATCTCAACGAGGCGCTGATCGCCAAAGCCTATGAGTGGCGGCCCGAGCTGCGGATGCTCCCCGATATTCGCGAGCTGAACGGCACCGTGATGCTCAACGTGTTTGTGCTCGAGACAGCGATCAACACCTATGTCGCGCAGGATGGCCACCACGGCATGTTCTCATCCGAAACGGATCTCGTGTACCCGCCCGATATGGAGCGGTTCTGCACATGGCTTTCCACCACAGTTCGGGCCGCCATTCGGATTTGCGACATGCTCGGCGAAATTACCCATGCCTCAGTGACGCCGCTGGGCGAGCAAGCCGATATGTTCGAGGCGTACAAGGCTGCCGGGCTGACCGCCTTCGCTCGGATCAGGAAGGGCCGGTAAGGCTCGCTCACCCTGTGCTGCGCGTCGCGAGACGACAAGAAAGGGCGCGCGCCGGTGCCGCGAAGCGAAGCCGGCGCGCGCGCATAGGAGCCTGGAGCGACCCTCGGGGTCGCTCCAGACCGTTCCCTAGTCGGCGTCACCATCGTTGATGGCATCGCACGCGGCTTGGCAGGCTTCGCGGCTGCCATAGGGGCCGATATGCGGGGTGTTGTTGTCGTCGACGCCCCACCAGCCCTTGTCGACATGCCGCCCGCTGTCCCGCATCAACGAGCGGGTCCCGCCACCAATGTGGATCGGATCGAGTGTACCTTTGATCGACATATGCTTCGTCCTTCTATGCCCGTGATTGGGCGCACAGAACCGCGCGAGACCCGCGAATTGGGCGTCGCTCTACCGACCGAAAGCATCCGGTCGGCGCGGTTCGATGATTGATTTACAAGTGTCGATTTCGCGCACGCCCGGGACGGTCGGGAGAACAGGAACGCGGCCCGTTTCACGAAAGATCGGGGCCGCGTATCCATCACGCTGCGACCGACATCGCCGCGTTGCTCATCCGGCTGAGCAGCCAGTCCGCGGCGGCCTGCGCTTGCGTCGCGGCGGTGAAGATGCACCGTTTGTCGTTGCGGAGCGCCTGCAGCCAGCTCGCCAGATAGGCCGCGTGATCTTCCCGGTCGTGGAGCTTGATGCCGATCGCGCCGCTGACGAATGCCGCACCCAGCTCGGCCACCAGTTCCTCGCGGGCGTAATCCTCCCGCTTCGTGGAAATGAGGGTGGGGCGGGCGAGCCGGTCCACGTGGCCGGTTGCGTGGCAAAGCTCATGGGCAAGCGTCGAATAATAGTCGTCCCCGGTGTGGAAGTCGGCGAACTCGGGCATGACGACGTGATCGCCGCTCGGCTGATAATAAGGCTGCGATCCGTGGTGCCGGACGGTGACGGGAACGCGGGCAAAGAGGGTGTCCAACTCCGCGTCGCGTTCGTGGGGATTGGTCGCGGTGAGGATCGGCGCGGGGGCCGGATACTTCGCCTCGATGCCGTCGATCTGCTCGGCATTGAAGACGGTGTAGCGCTTGAGGAATGCTACCTGCCGCTTGCCATCGTCGCTGGCTTCTCCGCCCCTGTCGGCGTCCACCTCGATCGTGTTGGCATAAACGACGGTTGAGCCCTTCTCGCCCTTGCGGACGCACCCGCCGAGCGCGAGCGCCTGCTTGAAGGTCAGCCAATGCGGCGAGGCATAGCCCTTTGTCATGGCCGCTACCCAAAGGGTCAGGACGTTGATGCCGCGATAGGGAACGCCGGTCGAGCGCAGCGGGATGTTGGGGGCGGTGCTGCCGTTCCACGATTTCGACCAAGGCCGGGTGCCCGCCTCGATCATGGCGATCATCTGGTCGGTGATCTCTTGGTAGATGTCAGCTCGGTTGTCGGTGATCCGTGCCATGGTCTCTTCCTTTCCCTCGAGGCTGAAAGCCGGTCGCAACAGCAACCGGCTCTGCCTTTCCGGCGAGGAACGGGATGGGGAGGGAGGGCGAGAATCTGGTCCCTGGCGCGGGCGAGCCGCCCTAGCGCGGCCGACGCCCCGAAGGGCTTCGGGTGCCGCGCTTGGCGGATTACACGGGGGGCCTGATTGTCGTTCGGGAACGAAAGGGCAGCCGCCCTTGGTGTTCCCCGCGCCGGCGGGCCTCCGGGGGAGGGCTGCGGCGCCGGCGAGCCTGTGCCGGGCCAACGGCCCGTCCTTTGCCGCATGGCATAGTCTTGGCAGCGGGCGTGCTTTGCGCGATCTGTTGATGGATGATCGGCACAACGCCGTGACGGAGCGACAGCGCGTGACCAGCATTCGGATCCTGCACCGCGACCCAACCGGCAAGGTCTTTGACGGGGGCGTCGAGTATGGGGTGGAGCAGTTTGCCGGCCAGGTGCCCGCGATCGGCGACACGATCCTCGATCCCGGCGTGATCGCGGGTCAGGATCGGAACGATCCGCAAAATCGGTCGATCTGGACGGTCGTCGGCCGTGTGTTCAACCCGAGGGACCGGGAAGACACGGTGGCACTGATCGTGGAGAGTCGGGACGGCAACCTCGCCGACGAAGCCTTCGCGTGAAATTCACGGCCGAGGGGGAGGTCGTTGCGGCTCCCCCCTGCGGTTACTCGGTTGATACGCCATGGGTATGCCCTGAGTGACGTCTACATGGGCACTGGCTATACTTTGCAGGGCCGCTGCGGCTCCCGGCCGGAGCCCTGAGAGGCGCCCCCCCGGGCGCCCTTGGCGCCTCACGGGGGCGGCGCTGGGGGCTCCCCCTCAAACTTGAACCCCCTACGCGCGAGGGGCATATCCGCCGGGAGAAAGGAATAGCCCCATGGCGGCCAAGAAGCAAACTGACAGCAGCTCCGATCTGCGAACGAACGAGAAGAAGTGGACCAAGCCGCTGATGGATGCGGGTTGGACGGCGCTGCCGAGCGTCATCATCGAGAACCAGCGTCAGCTTGGTCTCGAACCGCTCGATCTCAACATCGTGCTGTATCTGGCGAGCAAATGGTGGACGGCGGAAGGGAAACCTTACCCGTCCAAAAGCACCATGGCGCAAGCCATGAACGTCCACCCGCGTACGATCCAGAAGCACATCGCGAGTCTGGAGGCTGCCGGATACATCCGGCGCGAAGAGCGCCGGACCGACCAGGGGAGCCGGACGAACATCTACCATCTCGACGGACTGATCGAGGCGGCCAAACCCTTTGCGGATGAGAAGCTCGCGGAAATCAAGGAGAAGTCCGAGATCAAGAAGATCCGCCAGAACCGAAAAGGGGCTCCCAAGCTGCGCCTGGTCAAGGATGATGACGCGTGAACGCGCATGTCCAGCAGCCGCCGCCCTATGTGCCCCCGCGGGTGACGTCGGCACCGAGCATCCGGCAGCTCTATTGGTGCGACTTCCCGCAGGACGCGCAGCTTCCGGAGTTCTGGAAGCGGCGGCCTGTGGTGATCGTTTCGTTCAAGAACACGCTGCACGGCGCCGTCACGGTCGTCCCCTGCTCGACGCAGGCGCAGCCGGGCAACAAGTGGGCTTTCCCGTTGCAGACAACGATCGACGGTCGGGCAGCGTTCGCGATCTGCGACAAGCTCACGACGGTTGCGGTTAGCCGACTCCTCCCGGACAAGGGCGGCATCGCGCGGATGCCCGTGCCCGAGTTCGATGACATGCTGCGCCTGGTGCTGAAATGGCTACCGGTGCCCTCGGCACCGGTAACGCAGGGAGAGGCTCCGCCCCCCGCGGCTTAAGGGCCGCCCGCCCCCTGTCAGATTTTAGTTGAATCCTAACTGATCGGTTTCTACATGGGGAGCACTCGCGGCCTCCCCCTGTGGGAGTGTCCGTTTCCCGAGAGGGAACTAAACGGCCAGGGCCGCCTCAAAAGGGCGGCCCTTGGTTTATCTGTCGCGGGTCGAGATGTGCCACGTAGCGCACCCTTCCGAAGCTCCGAATAGCGATGCCTAGAACGGCACATCATCGTCCGTGTCCCACGTGGGTTGCGGGGCGGGGAGGGCGCCTTTGGGAAGCGGGAGATTGTTAACGACGAACAGGTTGAGGATGTCATCCCGGTCCATGAACATGACCTGGGACCGCTTGCTGGCGTCGAGCTTGTTGCCGATCCAGTTGCGGGCCTGCTTCGTGATCTCGCCTCCGGCAACGATGAAGGTGTGATCCACCAGCACGCGGCGGCTCAGCTCGGGGTCGAAAATCTCGTGGCCGAGCATCATCGACACCTGGTTGTGGATCTCGGCGACGTTGCTGGTGCTGACACCCGCGGCGTCGAGCTTCCCCTTCTTGGCCTGGATGCCGAAGTAGAGGACGTGCAGGGTCGGCAGGGTGTATTTCATCCAGACGTCTTTGCCGTATTCCAGCGCCTTGTCCTTGTGTCCGGCTGCAGTGATCCGGTGAAAGCCAAGCTGGCGGAATAGGGGAAGCAACACCTCATCGATCAGCTCGTCTTCCGAACAGCGGCCGAGAAAGGCGAGGAGCTGGTCGCGCCGCTCCAGCTCTGACGGCGTGAAAGGACGGTGCGGGTTCGCCATCTGCGCAACGGTATTGGTCGCGATGTGCTTGATCTGGGCGTTGCCGTGATCGTCGTAGAACGCTTCCCAGCCTTCACGGGCAAGGGTGGTATTGAGGGCAGCAAGCGCCAGATTACGCTGCGCGTCGTCGTTGTCGACGCTTTCGGCGCGATCCAGCAACCGTCGGACCAACCGGACAAAGGCATCGGGCATGGCGGTCGAGGACGCGTGCGGCATGGCGAGGATCTCTTCGACCCGCTCTGCCGCCCAGGCCGCGCGCGTTTCGCCGCGATGGACGAACTCGAGGTCGCAATCCTCGAAGAATTCAGTGATGTATTTACTCGACCGCCGGTGGAAGTGCGGCACATCGCCCACCACCATCTGACCCAGCTCACGTAGGTTGCGCGGTTTCCACTTCATCCCATCAACATAGCCGATGGCGAGCAGATCACGAGCGGAAGAAGGGCGACGCGCGCTTCTCCGATCACTGCGGGCACTGCGGCCCACTCACCAGAGCTTGCGGCTCACGATTGAGCCAGCGGGAACCTGAGTGTAGCCATATTCCCGCTTGTATTCGCGCGCGGCGATCTCGGCGTTGTTCCTGGCCGGCTCACCCGGCACGAAACAGTTGATGTGTCGTTTGCCGCCCTCCTGCGCGTCGACGACGGGCTTCGACCAAGGGTCGTCGTCCATCATCGGGCCTTCAACCGAGAAGGTGTGATTGTCGTGGTCAGCGACGATCAGGACGAAGGGTTCGATCAGCATGACAGGCTCCAGCACGAATAGTATGTGCGATGTAGGGGGCGGTGGAAGGTGTGCCACGTGGCACACCTCCCGGGATCGGCATCTCGGGCGTCAGGGTCGGCGAAACCATGATCGTCGCTTAGCGGGCGCATCCCAGTCGAAATCAATGGCAATCTGGCCTTCTGGGCGGAAGATGGTGACTCCGGACACTGCCCGGGTCGAGTTCTGGATGACGTGGTTCCAGAGGTCGCCGGTCGCGACGTCAGGCGCGGGAATGTGGAAGTAGCCGGTCAGGATCACCGTGTCGTCGGGGGCGGGCTGGCAACCTGTCAGCGCCAGGAACATGGGCAAGTCGAAGCTGAGCGCAGTTGCGGTATCGTCAACCTGAATGATGCCGCTTCGCGGCTGACGATCAGCGAACACGACGGCGGGGAGGGGATGACGGAGGCAAAGTCTTCCGGTTCGCTCGATCGGCTCGTTGCTCGTGAACGAGGGCGCCTTGGCGAGCGGCTGCGTGTCGATGGCCACGGCGCTCGGGGAGCGGCCGGTCTGCCGATCTTCGAGAAACACCGGACCGATCATGTTCTGCTCGTCGCGGGCAAACTCAAATGCTTCGAGCGACACCGCTCTAAGGACACGACGAGCTTCGTCATCGGGCAGCAAGGTTAGCGGGTATTCCCGCCACAAATCGTTGTCGACGGGATGCTCGAGAAGGCAACGTCCTTCGGTTGCCAAGACACGTTCGTTGGCCTTGGCGACGCCAATATCCTCCGCCATGCGCCAGAACATCTCGGCCGCGAGATTATGGATGGTGGCCTTGTCGAATTGCATCAATCCTCTCCCTTCGACCATCATACTGCGCCTGTGAAAGCGGTCCGCATCAGCCTAGCGATCGTTACCCGAGGGCGGAAACCTCTAGGAGTTCTGGGACGCGTCGGCACGGTGTGGCGTAGAGCGCGGGCCAAAGGCAGGCCCGGCCTATTTGTTGATCGTCCCGACCTCGCACCCTGACGGAACCGTCGCGCGCTGTATCGCAAGCTGACGCATCCCTTCGTAGTCGATCCCCCACAGGCCCACGCGCTGCGCTGCGGCCTTCTGCATCAAGTCGACATACGCACCGCCCGAGAACAACCGATAGTCCACGGCATAGCCTTGTGCGACCATCGTTGCGCCGACACTCGCCTTATTTGCGGGAAACCGACAGGCGAGATTCAAGCGACCATAGCTCCACGGATCGGTCCGACACTGTTTCTCTCGCCTCAACCCATAGTCGAACATCGAGATTGAACAAATCAGCCCACCGTCGCGCGCAGACAAGCGCTGCAAGGCATCCGTAGCGATAGCCTTTAGCTCTGGCCGGTCGTCGTCCGGCGCATCGATACCCACGATACGTACTCGGCCGTTGGGAAAGTCCACCGTGTCGCCATCGATAACTCTCGGATTCGGAGAATCGAGCCGCGTTTTCACTGCCTCGGCGAACTGCTCTTTGTTGTGCGAGATTGAATAGATCGCGACGATGACGAATGTCACGCCCATCATCCATTTCTGACCGCGCGGACCTTTCGCGATCAACCTCATATCGCACGTATCTCGCGCAAGAGGTCGTTCCAGTCTCCCGCATGGGGCGGCGGCTTGACGACGAGCTGGCGGCCATTGGCCGTCAGGTGCGAGGCGGCGCGGTCGATAGCCCGAGCCGCCTCGCTTCCATGCTGGCTGTAGATGACGACGGTATGGACGCTCTCAGGAACCGTGACGGCCTGATACCGCTCGATGCCGAGGACGGGCCATACCGAATGCCCGGCACCGAGCATGTTCATGACGCTCGCCGCGTCCTCCACGCCTTCGGCGAGACGCAAGATGCCATCGACGGGGATGCCGCCCCATCGCACCGCTCCGGTGCCGGGATTGCCGAGCATCCGTTTGGGCTCTGGCATGTCAGCCTTGCCCCGGCCGTCGGGGCTCAACCAAGTGCGATGGATGGCGATCACACCGGTGTCATCCTCGATCGGCACGATCAGCGCCGGGGCATACGCCTTCGCCGCTCCGGAGCCGCATTGGCAGCGAGGATCGTAGCGCGCGACCACGCTCTCCGGCACGATCGCGCGCGAGCGCAAGTAGCGATCGGCGAGCGTGCCCGGAAAAGGTTCGGCGTGCCGCCACACCGCCAGTGCGACCTTGTTGAGGTCGCCCCCACCGTCCTGCCGCTGGCCCGGGTCATGGCCGACCGGCGCGAGGATCTTGCCGGAACGAAGCGCGGCCATGATCGCCTCGGCCGTGCAGCCGGCAAAGCAATGGAAGAGGACCGCGCGTTCCCCCACTCGGATCGACAGGCTGGCGGTGCCATCGGCATGGGCCGGGCATTGGCACATGGCCGACTTGCCCTGCCATCTGCCGCCGAGCTGCCGGACAATACGCTCGGCCTGCTCTTCGATCGTCCCGAGTCCTCGGCTCACCGGCTCAATCCTCCCATCAGCTCTACCAGATGGTCGAGCCATGCTTCGACGGCCGTGCGGAGCGATGGCTGCATGACCACGAGCGTCGAACGCGCGTCGGTCTGATCGGCTTTGCGGATGAAATAGCCGCGAGCCTCCAGATCCTCGAGATGCCGCAAGGCGGTGGTAACGGATTTGCCGCTTGCTGCGCACAATCCCGTGACATTGATGGTCTGCCCTCCTTCGGTCGCCACGTAGAGTTCGAGGATCATGTCCCAGCGCGGCTCCCCGAACCTGATGCCGCCGAAGTGTTCCCGGCGCTGGTGCCGACTGGTAAGGATCGCGCGGGCGAGCGCTAGATAGGAGGGGGCAAGCGATACCACTTCGGCCTCCGGGCTCGCACGGAGGGACTCCGCGATCGTCGCACGAGGCAGGCGGACCATGACGTCGATCAATTCCGATTGTTCTGCGTCTCCTGCCATTGCACCCTGGCCCCATGTTTGACCACCGGGTCGGCATCGTGTGGCAGCCTGTACGTTCCCAGCGCGAGCGCGCCGAGGGCGAGATAGGCGTAGGCACCGAGCCCGGTGTGATAGGCGAAAAGTTCGATACGCGGCAGCAGGGCGCCGGCGACGCTCATCAGCAGATTGGAAAGAGCGAAGCCGCACGCCCAGATCGGCCAGAACCGGGTGGTCGTGACCGCCAACCAGAAGAAGCCGACTGCTACCGCGATATCGATCATGAGAATGGACAGGGCTGCGGGAAGCCACGCGGATGCAAACGCCACTCGCATCATCATCGTGACGAGCCACGCCGCTAAGCTGATCGCCGCACCTAAGCGTTCGGGTCTTCCACCGCACGCGAAAGCGTAGCCACAGATCCCAAGCATCGCAGCCCAGAACGAAAAGATTGTGATCGCCGTTGTGATCTGCATCCGCTTATCTTCCGCAGCTCATCCGCTTAAGCAGCCACAAACCCGGTCGGCTGCTCGGTATGGCTGCTCGGCTTGGGTAGCCCTTCGCCCCAGCATTTCTCGTCCAAGCCCAGGTCGCGGCCAACCTTCTCGGCAGAGAGGTGCGCGCATTGCCATCTGGCCCTGGCTCTCAGTAAGTGCGGCCAGCGCCCCAACGGTAGCCTTGACCGTGCCGTGCGTCATCGCAGCCGACAGGCCATGCGCTACCCCAGCATCCAGCGTCGAAACGAGGAATTGGGCCGTATCGCGCGTGGCGATGCTAATCGAGTATTCGGCGCGACGCAGCTCGTCGGCAATAACACGGCTTGTCTCGGCGAGGTTGGGCATTTGGCAATCTCCAGTCGACGCATTCGCGTCGATCACGTTGGCTTCATGCCGAGCATGAGGGTCAGCGCGACGATCACCATCGCCCCAACAGTCAAGCCAATCGGGGTGACGATCGCGATGATCGCGCCCCATGCTAGTACCTGTTGCCAGCTCAGTGTGTTCGCCGGTGCCTCATCGGTCGGCACTGGCATGGGAAGCGGCCAAATCGCGGGTCGGGGAGGGGGAATGTTTGCAGGGGAGGAAGATTCTACCCCTGCCTCGTGCTGCGCGAACAGACGCGCCGCCTCGAACCGGCTGGCAGCACCGATGATGTTTTTCGCCAACATCAACTGCTTGTCGACGACGCGGGAGCTGGTGCCGAGCAGGTGAGCGATCTCGTGGGATTTGCGATGCTCGAAGACGTGTCGGAGGCATTCACATTGTCGGTCGGTCAATTTGCTGAACCGATCGACCGATCCTTCCTGCCCCATCGTGTACGTCTCCTTCTGACCGCCAACATGGATTACTATAGGTTCGGAAAGAAACGGTTCCATTCCTACAGACAATAGGAGCCGACATGGCTCAATCTCATGTCGAAGGCTCGCGACCCGGTCACTGGCTGATGGTGCGCGAGCCGCGCTGGACACACCGCGCCAAGACTGACACTCCTTCATCGAAGCACCGCCAGCGAAATCAGCCAAAATCACTTTGTCGAGGAACCGAATGGAGCTGGGTCTGATCCTAGAGCGGGAGCTGACAACCTTGCGCCCGATGAATGGAACGCTAACAGACGTGCATATCTGCCAGCGCCATGATGGATGCTGGCACATCAATGTTCGCTTGAGCTGGCGAGGGGCCACGCTATTTCACGTCGGTCTGTACGATAAGAAGAAGGTCCGTGTGTATAAGCGGCTCCGGTCCGCAGTCCGACATGTCATCACCGCCTATGGCTATGATGCGATGATCGCAGTCCATCCTTACAAAGGAATGGTCAGCGCCGACCACTTCTGACCATCGCAACGCCTCGGTATTGGAGCGATATAGCTCCATCTTGCTGCCTATGATCACAGGTTGAGCCCCTTTATTAATCATCTCGCAAGAGGTGATAATATGCGAAATCGCTGCCTTGCCTCGTATGGGGCATCGGCGTCGGTAGCGTCGCCCCCCCGCGATCGATGCTGGGGATGGCGATGACCATCCCGCCCGCCGTCATCGTGGGCCTCGCCGCACAATGCTCTCCAGGCGTTGCGCCGGCGACGATCGCGGCCATCGTCCAGACCGAGAGTCAGGGCAATGAACTAGCGATCAACGTCAACGGCCTCGGCCGAAAGGTCGCGTTGCCGACGAGCGTCGCGCAAGCGGTCGCGGTCGCGCGCGCCTATGTGGCGCAAGGCTATTCGGTCGATCTCGGCTTAGGCCAAATCAACTCGCGCAACATGAAAAAGCTTGGGTTGACCTGGGACAACGTATTCGACCCCTGCACGAACCTCGCTGCGGCCGGGGCTGTGCTGGCCGGAAACTACCACAGGGTCAGCGCCGGGCTTCATCCCCAACGCGCGCTTCGCATCGCGCTATCCATGTATAACACCGGGTCGCAGTCGCGCGGCTTCGCCAACGGCTATGTCAGGAAGGTGGTCGGGAATGCCGGCTACTCCGACGGCATTCAGCCCGTGGCGGTGAAGCTCGGCGCGCTCGCGACCGATGCCAGCGAACCGGGGAGCGCGGCATCGCAGCTCGCGGACCTGGTTGCCGAGAACACGTCCGCTGAGGGGCAGGCTCGTGCCGCCCCAACCCCACCGCCGCCATCGTGGGACGTGTTCGCGACGGCGGCATACGCGCGGGCTCGCGCAGAAGGAGAAGACCGATGAACGTAGGATCGATCGGCGCACCCGCGCTCAGCCTTCGCTCGCGCGTGACGGCTCGCATTAACGCAATGACGGCGTGGCAACGCAAAGTGGGACGTCTCCTGACCCTGTTCGGAATCGTAGCGCTGACGTCGCTGTTCTCAGCTGATCCAGCGTTTGCGCAGACGAACTTAGAGAGTTTCGGGCAGTCTGTGTTGAATCTTCTAAGTAATGGTCTGTTGCGCACACTTGCTATTATCGCCCTTATTGCGGTTGGTGTTGGTTGGTTACGAGGACGTGTCAACACTGAGGCTTTGGTCACTGTCATAATTGGCATCGCAATCATGTTCTCGGCGCCGTGGATCGTCGACCAACTTGGTGGCTAATCTCCCGATTTTGGGCCTTTCGCCTACCTGCCCTGCTCCTAATCCGTAGGTCCGTCGTATGAGCGATGAACAGGAAGCTTTAGTGCGTAATACGTTGTTCTTGGCAGTGACGCGGCCTGCGCTTTTTGCGGGCGTCCCGATCGAGGCAGCCGTGGTAATTCTTCTTACCTCGGTTATCACCCTGATCGGAACGGCGAATCCGATTTATGGAGGGGTCGTCGCTGCCGTGATGTTCGGCATATCGCGCCTTGTGGTGCGGCACGACGTCAATGCCTTCCGCCTCATCTTCCTGTGGGGCCGCACAAAGTCGGCCAACCGCAACCGCGGGTTCTGGGGCGGGTCGAGCTACACGCCGCTTCCCCTCAAAGGAATCAACCGCAAGGGGTTCGGCCGCAATGGCTAAGGCAAACCGCCTGTCCGAACAGGTCCCGTTGAAAGTAGCCCTCAAGGAAGTGCTGCCGACCAAGTTCCTGCCGTATGCGCGACACGTGACAGATGAAATAGTCGCGCTCGATTCCAGCGCAATCATGCTAACATTCGAGCTGCAGGGCCGCGCATTCGAGACGGCCGATGTGCGCGACCTCAACGATTGGCACGCGAAGCTGAACGTCATGCTCCGCAACTTGCATGACGATCGCCTGTCGATCTGGACACATCTGATCCGGTCGAGGGTCGAGCAATATCCCGGCGGCAACTTCCGGTCGCGGTTCGCTCGCGATCTCGATGCAGCGTACTTCGCCCGCATGAATCGCGAGCGGATGTTCATCAACCGCTTCTTCGTGACGCTGGTCCTACGCCCCTCGATCCACGGCGGCGACAAGCTCGTCCAGCTCTTCAAGAACAAGGCGCGCGCGAACGCCGAAGCCGATACGATCGATATCGATCTGCTGGAGGCATTGGAGGACAAGGCACGCGATTTCGAGCGCCTGATGGATCGTCTCGAACCACGCCGTCTCGGCATCTACGGTCATAACGGCATCAAGTTCTCCGAGACGATGGAAGTCGCGGAAATGGTGATGACGGGGCGGCATCGCCGTGTGCCCGTCATCCGGGGTCACCTGGGGAGCGCGCTGTATCGCCAACGGGTCATCTTCGGCGGTGAGACGGTCGAGGTCCGCGACGCCGATCGGAGTGCTTTCGGGGGCATCTTCGGCATCCGCGAGTACCCCGCCTTCACGACGCCGCGCCAATTCGAATCCCTGCTGGCGGTCGATTTCAGCTTTGTGCTGACGCAATCCTTCACCTTCCTCGGCCGCGCCGCGGCCTCCGAGCGGTTCCGGCTGCGGCAAAAGCAGATGGAGAACGCAGAGGATCGGGCCGTCAGTCAGATGCTCGATCTGGTCGATGCGGCGGACGATCTCATGTCCAACCGCTTCGTCCTAGGCGATCACCATTTCACGCTCGCCGTCTACGCGGAATCGCTCAAGGGGCTGCGCGACAATATGTCGGTCGCGCGCGCTGCACTGGCCGATACTGGCATGGTCGCGGCGCGAGAGGGCGCGGCGCTCGAAGCCGCCTATTGGAGCCAGCTCGTCGGCAATTTTGCATGGCGGGCGCGGCCGGCGCCGATCACGTCGCTCAACTTCGCGGCGTTCTCGCCCTTCCACACCTATCCGGCCGGGCTCCCGTCAGGCAATCATTGGGGCGACGCGATTGCGCTGATGAAGACGAGTGCGCGGAGTCCATATTTCTTCAGCTTTCACAAGCGCGATATCGGTCACACCCTGATCGTTGGGCCTACGGGCGGCGGCAAGACGGTCATCGTCAACTTCCTCATGGCGCAAGCCGAGAAGACGGGCGCGCGCCAAATCTTCATCGACAAGGATCGGGGCGCTCAAATCTTCGTGCTGGCATCCGGCGGCACGTATCTGACGCTCACGAACGGCGCGCCAACGGGGTTCGCCCCGTTCAAGGCGCTCGAAGACACGCCGGAGGATCGCGCCTGGCTGTCGTTGTTCGTCCGTCAGCTCGTCAAGTCAGAGGGGCGGCCGATCACGGTCCAGGAAGAGCGGCTGATAGACGAGGGGATCGCAGCGACGATGCGGCTTCCCGTCGAACACCGATCGTTCGATGCGCTGCGCTCGGTCCTCGGCATGGCGGATTCGGGCGGTATCGGTGCGCGGCTCGAGAAGTGGACTTCGCGCGGGTCGATGGGTTGGGTCTTCGACAACCCATCCGACGAGCTAACGCTCGACGCGCGGTTCATCGGCTTCGACATGACGGATTTTCTCGACAATGCCGAGATCCGCGTGCCGTTGATGCTGTACCTGTTCCACCGGATCGACAAGCTGCTGACCGGCGAGCGCACGATCATCGCCATAGACGAGTTCTGGAAGGCGCTACAGGACGAGGCGTTCCGCGGCTTCGCACAAGACGGCCTCAAGACCTTCCGTAAGCGCAACGCCATGATGGTGTTCGCCACGCAGTCGCCGGCGGACGCGCTCAAGAGCGATATAGCCCATTCGATCCTCGAACAGGTCGCGACGCAAATCATGCTGCCGAACCCAAGAGGATCGCGGCGCGATTACGTCGAGGGGTTCTCCCTCACCGACGCCGAATATCAGCTCATCCGGGAGGAGCTTTCGCCGGAATCGCGCAAGTTCCTGGTCAAGCAGGGGCACGACAGCGTGGTTGTCGAGCTGGACCTGACCGGCCTTGATAACGAGTTGGCGGTCCTGTCGGGACGTGCCGAGACGACACCGATCGCCGTCGAGACGGCCGCGGAGTTCGGCCCCGACCCGGCCGCCTGGCTACCGATTTTCCACACCCGTCGTCGCCCAAGCTGAAGGAGGAAAAGGACATGCGTAGCGTGAGATTTACCGCCCGACTGTTGGTAGTTGCTGCCCTGCTAAGCGCCAGCACCGCCCATGCGCAGCTCGGGGGCATCGTCTTCGATCCTCGGGCTTTGGCGCAACAGTTGAAGTCGTTCGAGCAGATGCGTCAGCAGGTGATCGCGGCGAAGGCGCAAGTCGATCAAGGCTTGCAGCAAATCCAGCAGGCAAAGCAGCTATACCAAAGCGTCAACGATGCGACCGACATCAGCAACATCGCCAACGGTCTGAAGAGCGACGCGCTGCGCACCAGCAACGTGTCCTCGTCTAGCCTTGACGGATACGCGAACGGCAACCTCGACGTGGTAGGCGGCCTCCGCGGAAAGGCGAACGACGTCTATCAGGACTTGATCGGCCGTGTACCGGCGAACGCGAGCGCTGCGAGCCGCACGGCCGCGGAGCAGGGCGCGCGCGAGGCCGCGGTGACGACTGGGCTGGCCGGCAACGTCGGCGACTCCGTGACGAGCCGTAGGCAGGGATTGGAAGAGCTGCGGACCCGCTTAGCCACGGCAACAACGGCATCGGAACGCGCCGATATGTCGGCCCGGCTCCAGCTCGAACAAGCGCAGATGATGAACGATCAGATGGCGCTGAACGCGATCGAGATACAGCGTCGCGCGAAGGCCGAAGCGTCCTATCGACGTAGCCTCACTTCCAACCAATCCGAGATTGCCAAGCTCCGTGCGGAAGCCGGGATTGCGCCATGACGAAAACCCCGTGGCTCGTGGTCGGGCTGTTTGCGCTGGCCGCGTGCGGCACGAAGAGCGACGAGCCCGGCGATCCTGGGCTGCGGTCTGACATGCCAGTGCGGACTGTCGCCTACTACGTCGACCATCGAACCGAGCTGGCCGACATGGAACAGGTCTGCGCCGCGTGGCAGGCGTCGCAACGCCCCGTCGCGTCGTGGCCGGCGGTCGTTAGTGGCAACTGCAACAATGTGAACGCCGCCAAGACGTCGATCTCTAACCAATCGGAAATTGACAAGCTTCGCAAAGAGGCTGGCGCGTAATCGACGTAGAGCGGAGCGGGAGTGGCTATGGGCGTCACGATCTACACCCAAATGTTCAATCAGCTAGACGCCGCTCTAGCCGGGATCATCGCAGCATATGCGGGCGTCCTCGGCTGGATTTCCGGACCGCTCCGCGTCGGCGTAACTATCTACATCATCCTCTTGGGCTTCGCGATCTTGCGCGGGGCGGTCGAGTATCCGTTTCGCGAGTTTGTCTATCGTGGCTTCAAGCTCGCCGCACTCGTTTTCGCGGTGACGACCTTGTACGGGGCCTCTGTCGGCCTGCTCGCGATGAACGGCCTGCCACGCGAAGTGGCACAAGCTGTCGGTGCTCAAGACGTCAACGGCCTCGGTGACTTCTTCGACAGTATCTTGCGCAGCGCGCTTCGCGCGATTGCCAGCATCAAAGAAATCGTCATGCGGCACACGCAGGAGGAGGGATATAATTTTGCTGGCATCCGAACAATTGGGATGAAATCATCGCCAGCGAGGTCATCAACATAGTAATTCTTCTCGCCGCACTGCTGGCGTCGGCGATCGGCTTCGCAATCACCGCGTTCGCGCTGTTCGCGCTGGCGCTGCTCGCAGCCATCGGGCCGCTCTTCGTCGCTGCGCTGCTGTTCGACTCCACACGATCATTCTTCTTCCAATGGCTCGGAAGCGTCGTGAATTACGTGATCCTTATCGCGTTCGCTCTTCTGGTCACGGTGTTCATCGCCAATTCGGCGGACGCCTTCATAGACGCGATCTCACAAGATGACTCGCTCATGCTGGCGTCGCTCAAGGCGCTTGGATTCTACTGCCTGGGCTTTTTCTTCTTCCTACAGATACCGGGAATGGCCGCGGGCCTCGGCGGCGGTGGCGCGTCGCTGGCTACGCAGTTTGCCTTCGCCGCGACCGGGGGCTTCGTACCCGCGGCCGGACGCGCCCTTTCGTCTGTACCCGGTCGCGTTGCGACTGCGCCCGCTGCCATGGCGCGGGCGGCACAGCGTCGCTTTGGCGGCGGTGGCGGGGGTCGCGGTGATCGCGGCGGATCGCTCTACCGTGGTAATAATTAGGAGCTATGGAATGAAGCTCGGTTCAACCCTGGCCTTCATCGCCCTTGCGGCGATGGTCCCCACGATCCCCGCGAGCGCCGCGAAGAACGACAGGCTTGCCCGCTGTACGGGTAAGCGGCTTCGGCCGGCAAATCCCTACGGTACGGTGCTTCCCACTATCCCGGATCGGGGACTTACCCCGACCGAGCCAGGCGCCGCTGGGGGTGTGCCACGTGGCACACCTTCGCCGGGTGGAGCGTCGACGGCGCCAAGCCCCTCGCCAACGAGCCTCTTTCCTACGCCGTCGGGCGCGCCGGGGGCTGGCCCCACGTCGAGCCTCGGGAAGGTCCCGGCGATCAGCGCCCTCGGTTCGTCGCCCACCGCCAGCGCGGCCACTTCAACCTTCTATGCGAGCTGCTGACGATGGCGATCGGCGTCAAAGATACGAGCGAAGATCTCAAGAGCTACTTCGCAGAAGCGGAAAGCTGGGACCGCGACAGGTTTGTTGCGGCTGCTAGATCGCGCCGCATCGCCTGGATCGTGGCAGCGATTGCCATCGCGCTCGCCGTCGTCGCGGTCGGTGCGGTTATGGCTTTGACGCCGCTCAAGACGGTCGTCCCCTATGTGGTGACGGTCGATCGCTCGACGGGCGCGACTGACGTTACCCAAGAGCTGCGCGGCGACAAGTCGATCACGTATGACGAGGCCATCCGAAAATACTTCCTCGCCGACTATGTGCGGACGCGGGAGGGTTGGATTCCGCAGGCTCGGGAAGAGTTCTTCCGCAAGGTGCTGGCGCTCTCGACGCGGGAGGAACAAGCGCGATGGACCGCCTTCTATAAGAAGGACAATCCTGACTCTCCGCAAAATCAGTTCGGGGCGAATGACGCCGTTTTCGTCGCTATTCGATCCGTGGCGTTCATTTCTCCCAACGTCGCGCAAGTCCGGTTTGTGAAGCGCCTAGAACGCGACCAACAGGCGATCGAGACGCCGGCGATTGCCACCATCACTTTCGACGTGCTGTCCAAGCCCGAAACGGAGGCCGGACGCTACGCCAACCCGCTCGGTTTCCAGGTGCGATCCTACCGAGCTGATGCGGAGGTTGCGATACGATGAAGAACTTTCTGCTCATCGCCGCGGCGATCGGCGCATTCATGCCGGGGGCCGCTCTGGCGGAACAGACGCCCCGCCAGCTGGGGCAGGATCAGCGTATCCGCGAGGTCAACTACACCGACGGCAACGTAATCCAGATCCGCAGCGGGTTTCGCACCGCGACGCAGATCGAGTTCGCTCCCGACGAGGTCATCAAGTTCGTCGCGATGGGAGACACGGTATCGTGGGAAGTCGCTCCGGCCGATAACTCACTGTTTGTCAAACCGCGCGAGCGCGCGGGCGTGACGAACCTGATCGTCGTCACGGAATTTCAGGGCGCCAAGCGCAACTATACGTTCGAGTTGACGGCCGTCGCCAGCGCCCGCTCGCCGGGGACCTTCTTCAAGGTGCGGCTGCGCTATCCAGAGTATGAGGCAGCGCAACGCGCTCTCGCCGCACAACAAGCGCAGCTCCTTGCTGCGCTCGCGGCGCAGAACAGCGCGGTCAAGGTGGCGCTCGACCTGGGTGTTCTCGAAGGAAAGCGGAACCTCGATTACAAGGTCGAGGGAGCCTCGGAGCTTCAACCTTCCGAAGTCACCGATACCGGACAGTTCACGATCCTGCGCTTTCCCAATCAGCGCGAGATACCTGCGATCTTCACCGTCAACCCCGACGGTAGCGAGGCCACGGCCTCGTTCGACGTGCGCGACGAGTTCGTCGTCGTCCATGGCGTCTACAAGGAATTGCGCCTGCGCCGGGGAAAGGTGGTGCTGTGCATCTACAACGAAAGCCCGAGCTTCTACGGCCGCGATCCCAAGACGGACACGGCGTCGGAAGCGGTCGAGCGCACGACGGAGAACTGACGTGTCCGATAAGCGATTCGACGTCGACGCGACCCCCGATGTGACGGAGATTGATCGCGCTCCCCCTGCGGCCGATCGCCCGAACCGCATTCCGTCACTGAACGCCGTCCAATGGGACAACAAGAAGATGGTCGTGGGTGCGGCGCTGGCCGGTGCGGTCGTGTTCGGCGTGCTGTCGCTCGTTTCCGGGTCGGGCGGCGACAACAAGGCCCTGGAGGCGAGGAAGGCCCCTCCCCCCGCTGCGGAAGCGCCTTACGATCCCAATTCCGTCATCGCGCCGACGCTCGCGACAGCGCCCCGCGATCGTAATGCGCCGGTCCAGCTCACGGGGGAACAGGTGCCAGCAATCGGCCCTGATGGTCAGCCGATCACTCCCTATCGGTCGGCGGGAGGGCAGCAGCAGAGCCGCGACGTTAGCGAAGCGGAGCGGCGTGCCAACGAAGCCCGGGAGCTGCGCGACAATGCGCGGCGATCGACGCTGATCGCCTACATTGGCGACCAGGCCGCCAGGCGCGTGCTCGGAGACGTCGCCGGTGCCGGCAACCCGCAAGGTGATGGCGAAAATGCGCCGTCCAGGACCAGTCTCGACAACCTCAAGCAGACCTCGGCGATCGGGACTGCCACGGCGCGCATGATCGGCGACCGCAACTATCTCGTCACAGCGGGCGCCATCATCCCGTGCACGCTCCAGACCGCGATGGATAGCAGCGTGCCGGGCTACACGACCTGCATCATCCCTCGGGATGTTTATTCGGACAACGGCCGCGTCGTGCTGCTCGAGAAAGGCACGCGCGTCTTCGGCGAGTACCAGGGTGGGTTGCAGCGCGGCCAAAATCGCCTCTTCACGATGTGGACGCGGGCGGTCACGCCCCGCGGCGTCGCGATCGACATCGGCTCGCCGGCATCGGACCCGCTCGGTCGTGCCGGCGTCACCGGGAAGATCGATCGGTTCTTCTGGCAGCGGTTCGGCGCCGCAATGCTGTTCAGCGTGCTTGATGCGGCCGGGCAAATCGCCGGCCAAGCCGTCAGCCCGCAGGGCTCGACGGTGTTCCGCACTCCCGGCGACACGACATCGCAGATCCTCAACGACACGCAGCAAATCCGCCCGATCGTGCGCGTCAATCAAGGGACCGAGATGGCGATAACCGTCGCCAAGGATTTCGACTTCTCGCAGGTCTATGGACTCGGCCTGAAATGAACGCGCCGTTCCGCAACACGGCGATCCTCGATCACGCTGTTCGCCCGCTGCGCCAGTATCTGGATGACGATGGTGTAACCGAAGTCGTCATCAACGAACCGACTATCGTCGGCGTCGAGCGGCATGGAGGGTGGACCTGGGAGCATGAGGGCGATCTGACGCTCGATGCCCTCAACCAACTGGCCAGGGCCGCAGCCGCGTTCACCTCTCAGGACGTGACGCGCGAGAATCCGATCTGCTCGACGATCTTTCCCACCGGCGAGCGCGTCCAGCTCGTGCTTCCGCCCGTCGTGCCCGACGGCACCGTGTCGATCACGGTTCGAAAGCCATCCACGAAGACGATGACGATGGCCGATTTCGAGGCAAGCGGCCTGTTCGCGGAGACGAAGGTCGCCACCAAACGGGTCAGCCCGGTTGAAGAACGCCTGCTCGGCCTCCTCAATACCGGGAAGCATGTCGAGTTTTTCGAGCTGGCGGTGCGCAGCCGGCTCAACATCCTGATCTCCGGCGCCACGGGCTCGGGCAAGACGACGTTCTCGAAGGGGCTTATCAAGCTAATCCCGGAGAACGAGCGGCTGCTGACGATCGAGGACACGCGCGAGCTGGTGGTGCCTCACAAGAACGTCGTGCATATGATCTACAGCAAGGACGGCACCGGCACCGCCAAAGTGACGGCGAAGGAGCTGCTGGAAAGCGCGCTGCGCATGCGGCCCGATCGCATCCTGCTCCAGGAGCTGCGTGACGGGACCGCGTTCTTTTACCTTCGCAACGTTAACAGCGGTCACCCCGGCTCGATCACGACGATACATGCGGACTCGGCCGAGCTGGCATTCGAGCAACTGACGCTGCTGGTGAAGGAAAGCGAGGGCGGCGCGGACCTGGCGCGAGAGGACATACGTTCGCTGCTCAAAATCCTCGTCGACGTCGTGGTTCAGATGAAGAAGGTCGACGGCAAGTTCCGGATGACCGAGATCTACTATGATCCGGCGGGGCGTCATGCCGCCTAAGAAAGGCACGATCCTCGCGCTCGGCATCCCGGCCGGGATCGTCGTGGCCTTCCTCATCACGTCGGTTGTCGCGTGGGTCTACCTCGGGCTTCCCAGCGCAAAGTTCGACATATTCAAGATGCCGGCGTTCTTCTGGTACTATCGGCACGACCCGGTGGTGCTGAAGGCTCTCGCCGGGGGGACGCTGATCGGCGCCATCATCGCCGGCCTGATGCTGTGGTGGGTGGCGAAGCAAAAACCGCCCCTTCACGGCGCAGCCCGCTTCGCAAAGGAAGGCGAAATCCGCCGCGCCGGCTTCCGCGCCAATGACGGCATCGTCCTCGGTAAAAAGAGCGGCAAGTTCCTGACGTTTGGCGGCAGCGAACATTGCATCGTCGAGGCCCCCACCCGCTCCGGCAAAGGCGTCGGTATCGTCATCCCGAACCTCCTGTCGTGGCAGGATTCGGTCCTCGTCCTCGATGTGAAGCGGGAGAATTGGGGCGCCACAGCCGGCTTCCGAAAGCGATACGGGCAGGCGGTTTACCTGTTCAACCCCACTGATCCGGAAGGGCGGACCGCCCGCTACAACCCGCTCGGCTATATCGATCGCACTGACCCCGATCAGGTGGTGATCGAGCTGCAGAAGATCGCGACGATGCTGTTCGTGCCCCCGGAACGCGGGGAGCCGTTCTGGACGGACTCGGCGCGGACTGCCTTCGTCGGCGTGGGCGCATATCTCGCGGTCGCCGATCAGCCTTTCACCATCGGCTCGATCTATCGGCTGATGACGACGGGCGACACACGCGGGTTCTTCAAGCGCGTCCTCGACGATCGCTCGCTTGCTCTGTCGCAGGGGTGCCGCAACGCCCTCGCCGATTTCACGTCGGGGGCGGACAATACGTTCGCCGGCATCGTCCAGACCGTCACGTCCAAGCTGAGCCTGTGGCTCAATCCCCGCGTCGACGCGGCGACGGAGGAGTGCGACTTCGATCTGCGCGAGCTGCGCACCAAGCGCATGTCGATCTATCTCGGCGTATCCCCCGACGAGCTGGATCGGGTCGCGCCGCTCTACAACCTCCTGTTTCAGCAGCTTGTCGACCTGAACGTGCGCGATCTGCCTGGTGCCAAGACGCCGCTCAAAGTCCTCGTCATCCTCGACGAGTTCGCGCGGATCGGGCGGGCACAGGTGATCGCCAGCGCCTTTTCCTACGTCGCCGGCTACGGCATCCGGCTCCTGCCCGTCATCCAGTCCCGATCGCAGCTCCGCGCCGTCTATGGCGAGCATGTCGCCAACGAGATCGTCGCTAACTGCGGCGTTGAGGTCGCGTTCACTCCCAAGGAGCTACGGGTGGCAAACGAGCTCTCCGAGCGGATCGGCTACATCGGGCAGGAGTCCGTCACCAAATCTCTGACGATCCACGGCGTCCTGGCGAACCGCTCCAAATCCATGTCGGATCAGCGCCGCGCCCTCCTGCTCCCGCAAGAGTTGATGCAGTTTCCCGACAGCGAATTGCTCCTCCTTCGAGGCGGCATCCCGCCGATCCACGGCGATAAGATCCGCTACTATGCAGACGGGCTCTTTCGCGCGCGCGTCGAACCGGCGCCGGAAGTGCCTCCGATCCCGCGCACGGTGCGCGACGACGAAGACCTGCCCGGCTGCGTGACGCCGACATTCGACCAGCTCACTGACCCCGACCCGTTCGCATTCGCGATGGATTGCGTCGTCACCCAGGATCACCCCGACATGCTCATCGACGTGTCGGCCGAGCAACGTGGCGACGAGGTCGTTGGTATAATCGAACAGGAGCGGTGACATGGTTGAGAATGTCGAAGCTGCAGGCGCCGGCAAGGAGCATGACGCCCGCCGTAGACGGCCGATGGAAGTTCCGCCTGAGCTGGACTCTCGGTTCCTGCGGGTCGGGAACAAGCTTTATCGGAGCGCACACGACAAACAGCCGGTCGCGACAATTACGCCGGATCGCATCAAGGCCAAGGACCGTGACTCCCTACCCGACCTGATCCGGCTCGCGAAAGAGAACGGTTGGACGTCGATCAAAGTCAGCGGCGATGCCGAGTTCCAGCGCGCCGCCTACCTAGCGGCCTCCGCACAGGGTATTAAGGTCGACGGCTACAAACCCGACGACAAGACGAAGGCCGCGGCCGAACGCGAGCAAGCGCGGCAGGCGGGCTTTCCCGACAACCAGGCGCAAACAACACGAACTGCCAGCCAGGCGCGAGACACGAGGGAACAGCCCGAGCCTCGAACCGATCTGGCGGAGCGGTTTCGCCGGCAGTCAGACGTCCAGAACGCAAAAGATCCAGAGCTGCGGAGGGCCCAAAGTCATGTCGCGCTTGCGATGACGGTCGCAGCCGATCGCTTCCCCGACGATCACGCGAAGCGGCGCGAGTTTGTGGCGGAGCGCAAGGAAGATATCGCGGTGCGGCTCGACCGCGGCGAGGTCATCGCCGGCATCGAGGTGAAGGCTCGACAGGAGCAACAGGTGCGCGAGATGACCCAGGACCAAGTCTTGCAAAAATCGCGATCCCGGTGACTGGTCGCGACCGCAGCCAGGTGTGCCACGTGGCACACCTGGCCGTCATGCCCCTAGTCTGATGCTACCGGCTCCTCGCTCGCCGCCTGAGGCGCTGGGAACAAGCCCGCTCGACCAAATCCCTCGATCCCGGTGAACATCACTGCTTGGGGACTGGCTTTCACGTTCGCAGGGGGATCGGTGTTCTCCACGATTAGAACCTGTCGGTCGCTCCCCCAGCTCTCGAAATACGAATAAAAGTGATCGTTCAGATCAGTGCTGCGGAGGTCGTCGGCTGCTCCGTCAGGCTCTCGGTAGGACAGGAGTGGCGAGTCAACGACAAGGAAGCCGGGATGAGGCGTCTTTTCTGCCACGCAATATTCCAAGAGACCTGTCGAGAACGCCGTCTGCGTGATCGCACGAAGGCCCTTCCCGAATGAGGTACGCGCCTTCCCGTTGATGACAAGGTCGCGGACCTTCATATCGAAGTGAACACGGTCCACGCCTGGAAAGTGCCACGCCTTCAACACGTCGCGAACGATGGTCGCGAACCTGTCGGCTGTGCTGGTCGATAGATCAACGTCCGCGGTGCTCGAGCTACCGGACCCGTCTGCCATTTCGCGTTCGAGCTTCGCCTTTCGGTCCTCGAAATCCAGCAAGCCCCGATGGACCGCGATGCCTTCGCGGACCTCACCGGTCTTGTCCGCGAGCTGCCGATAACTCGAACGGAGCTGCTTTAGATTGGGAGCGACCACCCGGTCGATCTCACCTGCAACAGCGGTAAGCCGCTCTTCCAAACGTGGCAGTCGCCGTTCAAACTGAACAGCCTCGTTCCTGAGCGCGTCTACCGTGGAATCAAGATCGGCCTGTCGGGACGTGATCTTCGCGATTTCAGCACGAGCTGCAGCAGCAATAAGGCTGGCATTACCCTCGCAATCATCGGTTTGCTTGTGCTGGTCCGGAGCAGCCCCGCATAACGGGCAGTCAACCTCTCCCAAAGCACCGAACAGCGTTCCAGCCTCGGCGATTGCTTCGAGCCGTGCGAGGTCGGATCGATAATGAGCGCCAAGCAGCAGAAAGCGTTCGAGGAGAACCGTAATTTCGGCGAGGCGGTTGCGCCCTTCTTCTACCCGTCGAGCCAGGTCACGGCGCTCGGTCGACGCGGAGCGGAAGCTTGCTTCCGAAATCGCTAGCTGCTCACTTTGACCTTCCATGGTCGCTTCAAGCTTATCAAGCTGCTCCTGAAGCTCGTCCGACCCCGCGAGGTCCTTCACCTGTTTTCGATAGTCCGCGATAAGCTGATCCAGCAATAAGATTTGTGCGTCCCGGGTTTGATCTTCCGGCGAACGCGTCTTGGCTGCAGCGAGCGAGGTGTCGTCCACCCCTGTCAGAAGCAACTTGAACACCGACGTGTTTGCGGTGTCCCCCATCCCGTACCCGCCATCTGAAAGTGGCGACCTCTGCTGAATAATCTCTTCCTCGTTGATCACCACGAGGCGAGCGATATTTCGGAAACTGAGGCTGTTGGTGTCCCCTTTCTTATTCCGGCGAACACGTTTGTGCGCCAAGCCCAGTTTCTCGAGCAAAAACGCCGACAGATTATCGTCGCGCCTGTCGTTGTGCTGATCAGCGAGTACCTTCCCGTCGATCGACGGCATCTCCTCCGCAAACAACCCTTCATAAAGAACGAAAGGGCCGCCATCGACGGCGCGGCCGATCGTGAACTGATCGCCTGCGGTCGTCTCCATCGCCAAGAGCACATGCTTGTAGCCGACCCGCTCCGGTATATCTCGAAGCGGACCCTTGCCCCCGAGCATGAAGTCGATCGTATCAACGATGAATGACTTACCGGTGTTCGATGCGCCATAGATCACGTTCATGCCGGGCTTGAACGTCACGACGGCAGGCTTCCGGAACGGGCCATGGTAGCTTAACGAGCAAAGGCGCAACCGCACACTCATGCCGCTCCGCCTAAGCTTTGCTCGACATGTTGGAACTCCATAACCCACTGGTCGAAGAACCGGCGCATCAGCTTGTCGAACTCACCCTCTTCATACGAGCCAAGGTGATCTACTAGCCAAGTAGCTCGGCTCTTGAGCTCCGTCGAATACGGCGAATGCAATGCGTCCAAGAAGGTCTCCGCGAGCTCTCCTGCCTGGTATACGATGCCGTCCTCGCGCACCGATCGAGCGACTAGGTCGCGCGTCATCATCAGGTGCAAGCCGTTCTGCACGATGCTCCGGCGCACCTGCGTAGCTGGCGTCGATATTGGGGTTTCAGGATGAAGATCCTCCGGCCCTCCTAACATCTCGGTATGCACCAGGAGGTAATCGAAGGCCGTCAGACGCTGGATGTCGAGTTCGCGTGGAAATGCCGCGGCGAGAATGGCTACCGCCCGCATTCCCGCCTCGAACGGGCCGTTGAAGGTCAGATTGCCGTTGCTCACGGCTGTGTCCATCGCAGACGATCGTCGTTGGCGAGCTGATGGCAGATCCCGTGACGATCCTTCACGAACGCGCTCGATCCAAGCGGGTGTGCATCGAGCGGAACGGTCTGAGACGCCTGAGTGACAGCCTTTACGCGCTCGAACCCGTCGACGAACGTGCCCTCGGCGGTATCAATGACGCCGTCGTGGATCTCGTCCTGCAGGCTTTCGAATGTGCCAGGGTCGACCTTCTCGCGAAGAAATACCCGGAACGCCTCGGCGTGATAGAAACTCTCGCGCTGACGGTTCAGGTGATCGCTGAGCGGTTTCCACTTCTTGAGCGCCGCTATGTCGGCGATCGCTTCCTTCTTGTGTTCGGCATACGCGGCAAGAAGGTGCTCAACATAACGTTGTTCGTGACCCTGCACCGCTTCGGGTGGCTTCTCGGGAAGCGGACGCGCAGGTAGCTCTCCGCCAAAGCGCTCGAAGAAATATGGCGTCGTCTGATGCTGCTCGATCAGCTCTCGCGGTGATATCGCTTTGAAGATCGAAAAATCGAACTTGTCGACGTACGCGGCAAAGGCGCCGGTTAGATCGACCCTCTGTGTGCCAGTGATGCTCTCCGCAATGTTCTTCGCCCAAACCTTCTTCGTCTCAGCCTTGAGATTACCGGCGTGACCGAGCAGCAAGTTGAGCTTGGTCCCGACGCCGCGCGGCGCGACAAAATAATAGGTGCGTGGCGCGATGTAGTGGCCGGTGAATGAGAACCATAAAATTTTCCCAATCTCCGGCCACGCCACTGTCGGTGACAAGGGCTGGGCGTAGTGCTTGCACTGAAAACTGTCCCAGATGCCGTTCAGGCCGTTCGCGTCGACGAACCCAGCAACGTCAATGCCTTTGTCCCCGCTGCCAGTGAACCGAGCAACCGACTTGTATGACGCGCTGAGTGCAGCCGAGACCCACTCTTCGATAAAGCTTTCCCAGTCGTCGGGGCTGTAGATCATCAGCCGTGCGATCGGAGCGATGGGAGGGCCGCTTTGAAATTGTCCGACGCTCGGGAGGGTCTTAGGCAGCGCTGGGGGCGACACTTCCTTGAAATCAGTCATCCAACCCCCCACACCCCTTTGACGCAGGCCCTAAACGTCCACTCTCGCGGGTGGAAGAGGTATGGCGTTCTTGACTGATTGTCTTCCGATTCCAACGTCGGTCTGAAGGCGTCAAGCCCGTGACGCTCATCGCCGCCTCGACGGAGGTGGAGGTGTGCCACGTGGCACGCCCTGCTCCTGTGCCGGGCCGCTCCTAGTCCGCCTTTCCGCATCCCGCACGCGCGCCTCAGCCTCGCGCAGCATCCGATCCGGAACAGTGTCGATGCTCGCCCGCTCCTGAAGGAACTGCCTCACGTCGCGCGCGAGGTTGCGATCCTCGCGATCGGGGCTGCGGTCGAGCCGTTCGGCAGCTGCCTCGTAGCGCCGCTTGGTGTCCTGCCAGCGCGCCCGCGTTTTGGAAACGAACGTAGGCTGCTGCGCCTTCCCAAGCGCGATCTGCATCGCTTCGCGCGCTTGCCGTAGATCGGCCTCGGTCGGCTGACGTGAAGCGCCGCTACGTATGCGTGCGCGAAGCTGCGTCAGCGCCATGCTGGTGCCGGCTCTCCCCTGGCCTCGCGTGTAGCGTGGCGTTGCTTCGGCCTCGACACCGCGGCTGCGGAGCGCCTCCGCGAACGACTCCCGAAAGCGAAACAGATCCTCCCGCCTTGGATCGAAGCGCTTGCGATCAAGGCCCTCGGCCTGGACCGTGAGATGGACATGCGGGCGCGGCGTGTCCGTATGGAGCGCCATCAGATAGTCGTGGTTGTCGCCGATCATCCGCTCGGCCGCCTCACGAACCGCCTGCTTTACGGTCTCCGGATCGGTTCCCGCCGGCATAGAAAACACCATTGCCACGGCCGACACGGTCGTGCCCTGGCGCCAGTAAAGCGGATCGGACCACTCGTCCGCGATCCGCTGCGCGTCCTCCTTCGTCACGATCTGCTCGCCATCGCGGGTCTCAATCCGGATATCGCCATGCCGGCCGATATAATCGAGATGGGCAGCGAGGTGCTTGGCGCCCTTCTTCCGCCCTGTCACCTTGACGAGCACCTCGGGCGTACGTCGAACTACACGAGCGAGCGTAGCCCGGGCATCTCCTCGGTGCGTCGCTGCCGGCAATCTAGCCGCAAACGGCCCCGTGCCGTTGACGAGGTGCCGGGCATATTTGACGTTCGGATCGCTGACGAGGCGCGGCTTGAAGCTTGGCTTCATCGCCTCCCATAGCTCGTCCTCGCGATCCCCGAACGACATCAGTCGGCAACCTTCCAAAAGGAGGTTTCACCGCGCAGAACGTCCGCCAGCGCCTCGATCTGCTCGTTAATTTCCTCACGCATGTCGGAGATCCGGCGCAGCTCACGTTCGATCTGCAAGCCACTGTCGGCCATCATCGCAGCGTTGCCTGCTTTCATCGCCTGGTTGAGATTGCGGCCAATACGCTGGAGCTGCATCCGGATCGGCGCCACTGCGTCTCGCAAGCCGTCGTCGACTGTGCCCTTCAACCCGATGTGCCGGCGCACCAGCGCCTTGATCCATCCGGCACGATCTACACCCCGCTCGGCCGCACGATGATCGAGCACCGCGGTCTCGGCGTCCGTGAAGGTCAGCGACACGCGATTGCCGGCGCTATCTGCGCGCGGCGCGATCCTGGGTGCATCTGCGACATGCTTTAGCGCCTGCTGGAGGACACTGCGGAGGAGCGCGCTGCGCCCTCCCCTTCCCTCCGCCACCGCGTCGAAGGCGGCAAGCAACTCCCGGTCGACGCGCGCTGTCAGCATCGCTGGTCCCTTGGTGGGGGATGATGGCTGCGGCGCCGGCGACATGGTCGACGAGGGTAATGTAATACACTGAACGCAGCAAGCCCTATCCTGCCATCAAACATCCCTCACCAAAATCAGCTTTAAAGTGTGCCACGTGGCACACCCAATCCATCGTGGAAGTGATGTAGTCGCGGAAGGTAGGATTGGATCTGCGCGCGAGTGTCGGTCGCAACCGACGCTCTCCGTTCAAGCCTGCGCGATCAGCGCCAGCTTACGATGCGGGGTTCCGCCTCATCCTCGAAATGAAGCAATGCCTCGACAACCATTGCGCGCTTGCCCTCGATCTCAATCGTCGGCCTCTCCACGCGCTGCTTGCCCCCTCTTGCTTTCGATGCCGGACGAGATGCCGGGGCAGGGGTCTCAGCCGACGCATCATCTGCGGAGGCTGAGCTTACGCGCAGCGGCGTTTGGCCCAGTGCGCGATCCGCCTCCTCGTCCCGGATCACGTTGGTCGCTGGTCCAGCTTCGTCGTCTTCGGTGGAACTCGAACCGTCCACACGAGCCGATGAGGGAAGCTCAGATCCGGGGGCAGGGGCGGCTACGGGCTTCGGCGCCGACTTCTTCGCGCCGACTTCGCGCGCGAACCGCTCGCACGCTAGCACCGTCATGTCCTCGACCGCGGTATTGGCGACAAACGTCCGCGTGGCCACGTCGTCGGCCTTCGCGGCCTGCACGAGTGCAACGGCACTCCGCATCGAAATGTCAGCAAACAGGGCAGCGATATAGTCGGGCGCCTTCGCAAGCCCTTGATAACGGGTCAGCAGCGTGCGGTTACGTCCTGTCGCCCGAGCCAACTCGGCAAGCGAGCGTCCGTTCGCAACCTGTCCGGTGACGAACCGGATCATGTCGGCCGTCGACAAGTCTTCGCGCTGGTCGTTCTCGATGAATTGATCGATCCGGACCTGCTCGACGTCGTCCGTCTTGCTGACGATTGCGCGGACCTGGACGCCGAGCTTCTGACACGCGCGCCAACGCCGCTCGCCATACATGATCCGATAGCGCCCTTCCGCATCCTTCGGCGCAACGGTGATGGGCTGAAGCTGACCGCGCTCCTTGATCGTCTCGGCCATCTCGTCGATCTTGGCAGGATCGATCTCGCTGCGGACGTTCTCGGGATCGGGGTACACCAGCTCGGGATCGAGGAGTTGCACACGATCTGCGTCCGCGACGGCCGCCTTCTCACTGAAAACGTCGAAGCCGGAGAAGTCTGTCATTTGTGGCTCCCGATCCGGGTCATGGCTTCCTCGAGAAAAGCGCGCATGGGCGGGAGTGAGGTCCGCACATCCTTGTCGAACCGCCACACCGGCACATGCTCTTGGATGGCCTGGCTGTAGTGCGCTCGCTCCGGGAGGAAGTTGGTGAACAGGTTGCGCCCGATCTTCTCTTTGATCGCGGCCAGCATCTTCATCTGATGCGTGTCGTTGGCGCGTACCCGGTTGGGCACGAGCCCTACGACGTGGATCGGCGTTTTCCGACGCTGGTTCACGGTCTGAATTGAATCCGACACCTGCTTGGTCGCTGCCGGCCCGAACGGCCCAAGTTCGACGGGGACGATCAAGTGGTTGCACACCAACAGAGCTGCGAAATTGATCCACGACCAAGAGGGTGGCGTGTCGATGATGCAGAAGTCGAAAAACGGATCGAGCGTTGGAAAATTGGCGTTCAGAGCCGACAGCGCGCGGGGGTAGTCAGCGTCATATTCCCCGCCCATGCGATTGGAGTAGATCGCGAGCCGGGGGAATGTAGCGGGGGGAGCATATTTCGGCTCGAACAGCGGCTTGCACGTGCCGAGGCTCTCGAATTCGACGAGCGCGTCCGTCGCATTGCACTGGCGATCGAGATCGAGGAACAGCACACGATGACCGGCGTCAGCGAGCAGCCATGCCAAATGGCACGCGATCATGGTCTTGCCCGCGCCGCCCTTCTCGACATTGATGGCGATGGTCTTCACGCCCTACCAGCCTCGATCAGAATTGTTGTTCCAATGCTCATAACCGCGATAGTTGGAATCCGTGCGGGTGTTGCGGCGCCCCTCCTCGTCAGGAGTGTCGCCACTCCAGATGCGCGGGGTAGAACCGCCACCGCCCCTTAGGACGGCCCACGCGATCAGGACGAATAGCCCGATCGTCAGCAGATTACCCAACATGGCCTTCCTCCGTCGCCTTGATGAAAGGCGCAGCCTGTAATATACGATACCGCAAATGCCGTCAATATGCGGTATCGGTAATTACTAGGGCAATGGATGACGTCTAGCAAGGTCCGTTCCGTTGGTCGCCCTCCGATGGAGGATCAGACGCTTGCGCGTTTTCCGAAGGGCACGCTTGGGCGCATCAAATCTGTCCTGCGCGAGAGCGAGAGCCAGGCCGACTTCATTCGCGAGGCGGTCGAGCTGGAGCTTCGCAGGCGGTCGGGGCCGCCGGTAGGCGGCCCCGACCGCGCCTAGTCCCGGTCCTCCGAACCCTTGGCGAGAACCGCGAAGCCGTCCGCGATCAGCTCCACCGTGTAGCGCCGGCCCTCGGCCGTATCGTAGGAGTTTTGGCGGACGCGGCCTGCGATGTGGACCAGGTCGCCCTTCTGCGCCTTGGCGGCGCGCTCGATCTGCTTGCCGAACAGTGTCACCTCATTCCAGTGCGTGTCCGTCACCCATTCGCCATGCTCCTGGCGGTTGTAGTTGGCGGCGACGTTCACCTTCGTCACCTTGTCATGCTCCGTGATCTTCCCAACCCGGCCGATGATCCGAAATTCCGCAATGTTCTGCATGGTCCTGTCCTTCCGATCGATCAGGCTTATTCCTGATGGGAATTGGACGGGCGTGCAGGCGCCGCGATCAAGCGAAAAAACGGAGGGTCCGCATCGCGGAAACCGTAGGCGCAGCCGGTTATTCGCTTGATCGTAGAAGGCAGCCAGCGCCCATCTTTCCATCGTCTAGGGATAGCGGATCGGCAGGGCTGGCCTGAGATCGACGCGGCGCAAGTCGACCGGAAATCGCCACGGCCCCGCAGTGACGGTCGGGTAGTTCGTCACCGCTTTTGGCGAAAGGTCCGGATCCCGCCCGGAGGAAATGGCGCTTGAGTCGAGCCACCCCCCTACACCTTGGCGCTACGGCCGCGCTCATAACCAGAAAACGGCTGCAGCAAGCACGAACATTGCGATTTGGAGCCGACAGAAGCCTGCTCCCACTGGGGAGCATTCGCGCCGGCGTAGCCGGTGCGTCCTTTGGTCTCGGCAGGCGGTGAGGGTGTTGGTTTGCGATGTCGGTGCTTCTTCTGCGCCGTCAGGCGAGTTGCGTTGGCCGACTAGGCCAACACCGTTTGCGCCTTATTATATGAATCCGTTAGCGGTTGCGGATCAATTTGAGCTTCACGCTCCCGACGATCGACAGCCGCGCCGAGCTTCGCGAGAATCTTGCCGAGCGAGCCACTGACGGTCGCCTCGGCGAGCTCACGGCAAGACAAGGATTTCAGCATGTACCGGGTGTCGGCTTCGCGATCCGCGTAGCGCTGCACCTCGTCTTCCGGAAGCGGGGCGGGGCGTAGCCAACGTGGAAGGTAGGAGAGCACGCGTTCCGGAAGAAGCGGACGATAGGCGTTCGAGGTTTGCTCGTAGCGCGGGCCTGGTCCCTGACCGGCAACACGATTGAACCGGCGCTGCCGGACCAGGAAGCCGATTGCCTCGAGGATCGCGAGTGCTCGCCCGATCGTCGCGCGTCCGAGCCCTGTTGCGTCGGCCAGATAATCGTAGCTCGGGAAGACCCTGCCGCGGTTCAGTCGGGCGAGCGTCAGGATTTCCTCGTAGACGCGCACGGCGCTTCCGGTGAGCCTCGCGATGACGCGCTCGGACGTGGTCAGGATCTTGGCGCCAAGGCGGGCGTCGCGGCGGAGGCGGCGCGCTGCGTCCAGCGTCTTGCGCGCGACATGCAGCAGCCGATCGGTCTCACCTTTCGCCGGCACGGCGAAGAAGGCCTCCTCAAATGTGCCGGCTTCCACACTATCGCGCAGCACAGGGGCGCCCGTGCGATGCACGGCGCCCGACCTGGCCGGCTTGCGCCGGATGGCGACGCCTGCGAGCGCCGCGAGGGTCGCATCCCCCACCGATAAAGCCATCTTCCACCCTCCTTTTCGGAGGCCGGGACCAGGCAAAACTCGTCCGTGGCGCGAAGCGCGCTCCCTTGAACCGAGGCTCGGAAACCTCTATGTCAGGAGTGTCTAAGGTCTCCCGTTTCACGCTTGCCGGCGTGCGACATTGAGATTTCAGGGTGCCCGGCCTTCGTGCCGGGCATTCGTTTATGTGGTCACAGCCGTTCCCCGCTGTGCCGATCGCTGCATGCAACCGGCTCTTCACCATTTGTGCAGGATAAGCCGCGTCCCCGAAACAGTTACGATTCGTGCTTTCGGCGACCAGAGGCCGGAAAAGTTCGTGCTTTCGGCGACCGCATCAACATGCGTTCGTGCTTTCGGCGACCCGGCTTCGTGCTTTCGTCGACCTAAGTTCGTGCTTTCGGCGACCGGTAGTCGAATCGACTTCTCGCTGATTCGGAAAACGCGAAACGGCTCTGCCGGTCAGCCGGCATGCAGCAATGGTTGCGGCGTAATCCGGATGCTGTCCTTGGTGCTCGATCGGCGCGGACGCCGATCAGACGCAGTCGGGCCGCTGTCGTTCAAAACGAAATTGAAGCCAGGAACGGCATTAGCGTCGACGATACCCTTGAGGACATAGCGGAATTGCTTGAGCGGGCTTTGATAGCCAAGCTGCAATCGCAGGTCCTCCAGCTCGATTTCGACGGGACCATTGATGCAGGCAGAGCGCGCCACTTCGTACAGACGGCGCTCTACGGGCCCGAGCTGAAAGTAGTTAGGGTCATAATCCAGCACCCGCCGGTCGCGGAGGATCGCGCGGTAGAGCCAATCGCAAAGGCGCACCTTCACCGCCTTTAAGCGCTTCTCGCCGGTCTTGGTCTTCGAATAATGGAGCTGCGCCTCGGACAACCAGGAGAAGAAACCTGCCTGGCCTTCGCCGCCTGCTTCGATGTCCGTCTTGATCTGCGTGCCCTGCAAGCGCTCCAACGCGTCGGACAAGCGCGAGTAGGAGCGTGCCGAACCGTTGACCCCGGTGACGCGGAAGAGATCGTGAGCCGTGAAGTAAAAGTCTTGTCCAACCTGATGGCCAGCATCGAGCTTGGCGACCATCAAGCTCGCGATATAAAGCAGAATTTCCTTGTCGTAGATCGTCGCCACACCCTTGGAGGTGGCGACGATCTCGATCGACACGCTTTCGGTCCTGTAGGCGAGGGGCTTGGTCCACTTGCCCTTGCTCAGCGCGAAAAAGGGAAAGGCCATGAGCGAGCGTTCGCCGCGGACCTCGGTCAACAATGGGCTGTCGAGTGCGAACAGGTCACCTTGCGGCTGCGACGCGTCGCTCATGCCGATCGGCTCGCGATCCGGGTCAAAGCCTGTTGGTCATCGAAAGCACGAAGACGAAGGCTTTCGGCAGGGCTGAAGGCCTCGGCAACCGCGCCGACCGGCGCGAAGTTCGTGCTTTCAATGACCGAGACCTGGTGAAACGTCTTCCGCAGAACCGGCGCTGCACCCCGGTGCAAAGCCGCTTCGTGCTTTTGATGACCGGCATGCTGGACCGCGATCCCGTGTCTCTCAAACGATCGATTTTGATCCGCAGCCATGTGAGAACGTCTAGCAGGCGTGGCGCGTGTATCAAAACACATTCTCGATTGCGATCGGTCGTGTTAGGCACGTGAGATGAGTTTTGAGAAGGTGCCATGCTGATCGGCTACGCGCGGGTGTCGACCCCCGAACAGGATCTGACGCCGCAGCTCGACGCCCTGCGTGAAGCGGGGTGTGAGCGGACCTTCAGCGACAAGGCGAGCGGTGCGAAGGCGAACCGGATCGGCTTGGCCGAAGCCCTGTCACACGCTCGCGCCGGCGACGTGCTGGTGGTCTGGAAGCTCGACCGGCTCGGCCGAACGATGAAAGGCCTGGTCGACCTTGCGGCGGAGTTGGCGGACCGGGGCATCGGTTTCCGGTCGCTGACGGATGGCATCGATACCGCCGGCACCGCCGGCAAGCTCGTCTTCCACATCATGGCGGCGATGGCGGAGATGGAGCGGGACCTGAACCGCGAGCGCACGACGGCCGCACTGATGGTGGCGAAGCGCGAGGGCAGGGTAGGCGGCCGCAAGACAGTGATGACGCCCAAGCGGCTCGAGGCGGCCCGTAAGCTCCTGGCCTCCGGAATGCCGATGCGCGAGATCGCGCCGGCGATCGGCGTCTCGGTCCCGACGCTCTACCGCCACCTTCCCGCGCCGGAACAAGAGGCGATCAGCGCGGAAGGGGTATAGCACCGACCGGATCAGTCGGCGTCGAACGCGGTTAGAATGGGGCAGGGGCCTTCCGAGCCCGACCCACATTCATGAGCAAGCCGCTGGAGTGATGCGCGGACGCGCTTCAGCTCCTGGATCTTTGCATCCAGCGCCGCGATCCGCTCGTTGGCAAGCTGGCGTGCCCGAGCGCGATCGTCGGTCGCGTCCAGCGCCACCAGTTCTCCGATCTGCTCCAACGTGAAGCCAGCGGCCTGCGCCGATCGGATGAACCGGAGCCGGCGAACATCGTCTGCTGTGTAGCGGCGAATACCGCCATTCGAGCCCGATCCTTCAGGCCTCTCCGGCGTCTCGAGCAACCCTCTGCGCTGATAATAGCGGACCGTTTCTACACCGACGCCGCCCTCGCGCGCGAGCCCCGCAATTGTCACGTCGGCCATGCCTTGACTCCGTACCATGGTACGGCCCCTATATAGGTGTCGCGAACATGGTGGAGAAGAACATGGCGACCGCGGCGCCCAAGAAGGCAACGATCTACCGCATGGTGATGCCGACGCACACCTGCCCCTACGGCTTGAAGGCAAAGGACCTGCTGCACCGACGCGGCTACGAGGTCGAGGACCATTGGCTGACGACGCGCGAGGAAACCGACGCATTCAAAGCCGAGCACGGGGTCAAAACGACACCCCAGACCTTCATCGGTGGCGAGCGGGTAGGCGGCTACGACGATCTGCGCCGGTTTTTCGGCAAGACCGTGGCCGACCCCAAGGCGGTGACCTACCGGCCGGTCGCGGTTGTGTTTGCGATGACGGCATTAATGGCGCTGGCGGCCAGCTATGCCGTGCTCGGCACACCCTTCACGGTACGCGCCGGTGAGTGGTTCATCGCCTTCTCCATGTGTGTGCTGGCGCTGTTGAAGCTCCAGAACGTCGAGAAGTTCGCGACCATGTTCCTCAACTACGACTTGCTCGCGAAGCGCTGGGTGCCATACTCCTATATCTACCCCTACGCGGAAGGCGCGGCGGGCGTGCTGATGGCGGCCGGCGTGTTGACCTGGTTGTCGGTGCCGATCGCGCTGGTGATCGGGACGATCGGGGCGGTCTCGGTCATCAAGGCCGTGTATGTCGACAAGCGCGAGCTGAAATGCGCGTGCGTGGGCGGTGACAGCAATGTGCCGCTGGGCTTCCTGTCGCTCACCGAGAACGTGATGATGGTCGCCATGGCTATCTGGATGGTGCTGGGCGTCGCGCACTGATCTGGTGCAGCGTCCCGGCGCAGCCTAGAAGGGGTCATGACATAGAACGGGCACGAAACTACGCTTAGCCTGTCGGAAAACCCATGCCGGCCCATTTCCCCACATGCTGGCTATCCGACAGGGATTATCGCCTATGTCGCGAGGGGGATACGAGCGGTTGCTTTGGTGGCACCCTCGAACGACGGCAATCAGATGTTTTCCGACAGGTTCAAGCGTCCCGTTTCCCCGTTGATCCGGCACTATTTCGGGAAAAAGCAATCGGGAACAGCATTCGGGAACGCTCGCCCCGGTGGCCCTGATCCGACCTCACGGGATGCACCGTCGTTCTCGATCAACCTTCCCAATCGGGAAGGCTGATAACCGGCTCACCCATGGAATAAACCCGGACGAGCGTCGTCTATGCTTTCAGGACTGATGCGCCGGAGGCTTATGCATAGACGAAACTGGATGCTGGGTCTGACTGCTCCGGCCCTACTTACAGGCGCAGCCGCGGCCTCCCCTGCCGATGGCTACGCCAGCATAGTGTCTGCCGCGATGGACCGGATGATGGCGGGCATGATGGTCAAGCCGTCCGGCGACGTCGACCGCGACTTCGTGGCGATGATGCTCCCGCATCATCAGGGCGCCATCGATATGGCGGTGGCGGAGCTGCGCTATGGCCATAACGAGCAGCTCAAGCGCATCGCGCAGGAGATCATCATCGACCAGCAGCAGGAGATCGCCGCCATGAAGCTGGCGATCGGTCAGCCGCTACCCCCTTCGACGCCAGCCCCGACGCAGGGCGGCGACCACCATAGCCCTATCGAGCACTGACATGATCCGGACCATCCTGCGCTCGGCCGCCTTGCTGATGAGCGCCGCACCGGGCCTCGCCATGGCCCAGCAGGCGCCGTGGAACGCTAAGGACATGCCCGTCAGCCACCGCGACCGCGTCTATGCGTCTGAACAATTCTCCAACACGGTGTCGGTGACGGACCCGGCCGACAACCGGCTGCTCGGCGTCATCAAGCTCGGCGATCCGCAGCCGATGAACTTTTCGCCGCTCTACAAGGGACAGGTGCTGGTCCACGGCCTCGGCTTCTCGCCGGACGGGAAGACCTTGGCGGTCGTGTCGATCGGATCGAACGCCGTGTCGTGGATCGACACCGCCACCAACACGGTCAAACACACGACCTATGTCGGGCGCAGTCCGCACGAGGCGTTCTTCACGCCAAACGGCAAGGAGGTGTGGGTCACGGTCCGCGGCGAGGATTATATCGCCGTGCTCGACCCCACGACGTACAAGGAGACGGGGCGCATCAAGACGCCCGGTGGTCCGGGCATGACGATCTTCTCTCCCGATGGCCGGTACGGCTATGTCTGTTCGTCGTTCAATCC
>NZ_WSUT01000007.1 GCF_009789535.1 Sphingomonas carotinifaciens
GGAAACCCGATGCTACGATCAGGTTCGGCTTGCCGAGGATGGCCGTCGCCGCGATTGTCTCGCGCACCGCCGTGACCATCGCATCGCGCTCGGCCGGGTCGACGATCGAGCGGCGCGGATCGACGCACAGGCTGGTCAGCCGCATGCCGGTTTCGTCCAGGACCGCCGCCATCGCCTCGATCGGCTTGTCGCGCCACAGGTGGAATTCGGCGAGGTCGAAACCTGCGTCCTTCGCAGCACGCAGCCGCTGGGCGAGGTCGCCCGCTTCGACGAACTGCCATTCGATGCAGGTGGATAGTGCATATACCGCAGACATAGGACCTTCTCCCATTCTACGGCCCCGTGGTGCGCACCGCACCCGTATGCCTGGCGAGTCCGTGCCCGCTATTTTGTTCGGTGGTTCGTACAATGTTCGGTGCAATAATCAAGTTCAGCGGCGGGAAAATGCCGCTTGCGCGCTCACGGTGAATCATATCGGCCCGATGCCGTTGCCCGTGTGGACATAGGCTTCGAACAGGTGGAACCGCTTGGGCGAGGACCTGGCCAATCGGTTGCCCGTAGTGTCGCCGAAACAGGGCAGCACCGACGAATGAAACGCACCGGAGCCGTGCCCGCCACGGACCGCGGGATATGGGTGGTTGTGGATATGAAAATATCCAACCCGTCCGGCGCGGGCCAAGTGGTCGCAACCTCGTGGCGAAAGCGCCGCCATAGCGCGGCCGCCGCTATAGCTGGCACATCAGAACAGGATGCCGGCCATCCAGAATGATCCGACGAGCGCGGTAAGCGCACTGATCGCCATCGCCGCACAGCGTGCGTCATCGAACTGGCGCGCGCCGTTCTGATCCTTCGTTCGCATCGTCCTACTCCCGTAATGACCGCCCCGGGATCATCCGTCCTTGTGGCGTTAGGTTGAAATTCGTTACGCGGCCTCCCGAAGCGGCCGTTCGCCGACGATCCTGAGGCCGTAGCCATTGAGGCCGACGAGCGTGTGATGGGTGTTGGTGAGCAGCACCATGTCCTCGACGCCCAGTTCGTTTAGGATCATCGCGCCGACGCCATAGTCGCGCAGTTCCTCCATATCGGGCACCGGCGCACCGCTGCGGGCATGGATCGCGAGCGTCAGGCCGTCGGGGCGCGGACGGTTGATGACGACGACGACGCCTGCCCCTTCCTCACCGATGATCCGCATCGATTGCTTGAGCAGTCCGCCGCGGTCGCCGCCTTCGCCGAACAGGTCGGCGAACGGGGAGAGCGCATGCATCCGCACCAGCGTCGGCTTGCTCGGATCGATCAGCCCCTTGACCAGCGCGACCTGCTCGCTGCCCGTCGCCTTGTTCCAGAACGACATGGCGCGCCACTCGCCGCCCCATTCGCTCTCGAACACGGTCTCGGCACGCTTCTCGACCAGATGATCGTGGCGGCGGCGATAGGCGATCAGGTCGCGGATCGTGCCGATCTTGAGGCCATGCAATTGCGCGAAGGCGACGAGGTCGTCCATCCGCGCCATCGTCCCGTCCTCGTTCATGATCTCGCAGATCACGCCCGAGGGGTTGAGGCCGGCGAGCCGCGACACGTCCACCGCCGCCTCGGTATGGCCGGCACGCACCAGCACGCCGCCTTCGCGCGCGACCAGCGGGAAGACGTGGCCCGGCGTCACGATCTCCGATGCTTCCTTCGACGCATCGATCGCCACCGCAATGGTGCGGGCGCGGTCGGCGGCAGAGATACCGGTCGTCACCCCCTCGCGCGCTTCGATCGAGACGGTGAAGGCAGTTTCGTGCCGCGTGCCGTTGTTGCGCGCCATCAGGTCGAGGCCGAGCTGCTGCGTCCGCGCCTTCGTCATCGCGAGGCAGATCAGCCCGCGTCCGTGCCGGGCCATGAAGTTGATCGCATCGGGCGTCGCCATCTGCGCAGGGATGACGAGGTCGCCCTCGTTCTCCCGGTCCTCGTCGTCGACGAGGATGAACATCCGCCCGTTGCGCGCCTCGTCGATGATCTCCTCGGGGCTCGAAAGGAAGGCGTGGTCCATCGTCACCCTCGCACCACCTGCTGATCGAGCCGCCCGAAGCGATCGCCCGCATGCATCGCGACCCGATCGCCAAAGCGCAGGAACGGGGTCTGCGGACTGCCATGCTCGATCATCTCGATCGCACGGCGTTCGGACAGGCAGGTCGATCCGACCTCCGCATGGTTCGCGTTGGACACCGTGCCCGACCCGATGATCGTGCCCGCCGGCAGGTCGCGGGTGCGCGCGGCATGGGCAATCAGCTCGTGGAAACCATATGCCATCGCATCGCCTAGCGGGCTGCCGAACCATGTACCGTTCACTTCCACGCTCAGAGGCAGGCAGACACGGCCATCCCGCCACGCGTCGCCCAACTCGTCGGGAGTGACGGCAAACGGCGCAACCGAGCAGGCGGGCTTGGCCTGCACCCAGCCGAAGCCGGTCTTCATTTCGATCGGCGCGATCGCGCGCAGCGACCAGTCGTTGAGCAGCAGGATCAGGTGGATGTGCCCCAGCGCGTCGTCCGCGCTGCACCCCATGGGCACATCGTCGGTGACGATCGCGAACTCGCCTTCGAAATCGATGCCGTCCGCCTCGCTCGGCAAGGCGACATCCGCGTGTCCCGACAGAAAGCGGTGCGACATGCCCTGATACATCAGTGGCCGGTCGGTCTCGATCGGCGGCAGCCGGAACGCCTGCTGCATCAGCTCGCCATGGGTCGCAAAGGCCGAACCGTCGAGCCATTGCCACGCACGCGGCAGCGGAGCAAGCAGGGTCTCCGGGTCGAGCGGCTCGCCCTGTCCCGCATCGAGGCGCACGGCCAGCGCGCGTAGCACCTGCTCGCAGCGGTGCCATTGGTCGAGCGCCGACTGCATCGTCCCGTCGGTCGGCAGATAGCGGGTGCCGTCGCCCGAAACGACGATCAGCGCACCGTCACGCCTACCGTTGGCCCTGGTTGCGAGCCTCACTGGTCGTCCTCAAAAATGGCGACAGCGCGACACCAGCCCGCCGATCCGCGCTTCACCTTGACCGGCAGGCACGACACGGTGAAACCGGTCGCGGGCAAGGCGTCGAGATTGGTCAGCTTCTCCATGTGGCAATAGCCGATGTCACGCCCGGCCTTGTGCCCTTCCCATACCAGCGAATAGTCGCCGGTCTCCGCGACCTTCGCGGCGGTATGGCTGAACGGTGCGTCCCAGCTCCATGCATCGGTGCCGGTGACCCGCACGCCGCGCGACGTCAGGTACATGGTCGCGTCATAGCCCATGCCGCAACCCTTGCCGAGAAAGTCAGGCCGCCCGAGCGCTGCGCCGGCGGCCGTGTTGACCAGCACGATGTCGAGCGGGCGCAACGTGTGACCGATCCGCGCCAGTTCGGCCTCGACCTCGGCCGCAGTCACGACATGGCCATCGGGCAGGTGCCGGAAGTCGAGCTTCACGCCGGGTTGCAGGCACCAGTCGAGCGGTACCTCATCGATCGTCAACGCCGGCTTTCCGCCATCCATGGTAGGATGATAATGCCACGGCGCGTCGAGGTGCGTTCCGTTGTGCGTCGAGAGCGTCAGCGTCTCGGAGGCAGCGAAGCCTGCGCCCCCGGCCATGTTGTCGGCGGTGATGCCGGGAAAGAACATCGCCGCCTCCGCCACCGTCTCGGCATGGGTTTGCCGGATGATGGTCGGGCGCATGAACGGTGGGTCGGTGACGACGTCTGGATCGAGTGCGATCGACAGGTCGAGGATGCGGCGGGTCATGCGGCGTGCCCGCCCAGCGTTTCGGCGAACCAGTCGGCGATCAGGTCGCGGCCATAGGCCATGTTGTCGGCGCCGACATGCTCGACACCGCCTTCGCGCGCGGTGAAGATCATCTTTTCACGGCGCGGCGAGTTGACGAGTTGGTCGTAGAGGTCGTCGGCATAGGCGACGCCGATCTGGCGGTCGTTGGCACCGTGGGTGACGAGGAACGGAACCATGATCCGGTCCATGTGACCGTTGAGGTTCATCGTCTCGGACTTCGCCAGAAAGTCGTCTTGGCCGTTGGCACCGAACGCCCAGTGGGCGTGCTTCCAGTAATGCGGGACCGGGTTCTCGCCCTCGCGCGCCATGCGCTTGTCCTGCACCTCGCGCCAGTTATGGTTCGCGCCCCATACTGCGCCGCTCGCGAAGCGCGGTTCATAGGCGACGGCGCGTGGTGCGAAATGACCGCCCAACGATATGCCGGTCATGCCGATGCGAGCCGGGTCGACATCGGGCTGATGCTCGAGCCAGTCGACCGCCTTTGATGCCCAATGTTCGCTGTGCGGATCGACGGGCAGGTCCTGCAACCGCAGCGCCTCGCCCGACCCTGGCTGGTCGACGCACAGCGTCGAGATGCCGCGCCGCGCCAGTTCGTGCGGCAGTCGCGTCCAGAACAGCAGTTCCTTGCAGCTGTCGAGCCCGTTGCAGAACACGACGACGGGCTTGGCGCCCTCGCCCGGTGCGCGGGTGTAGAGTGCCGGCATCGTGCCGGTCGCCAGCGGTATCTCGACCCGCTCGCGGTTCAGCTGCCCGAGCACCGTCGACCGGTCGAACGCTTCCCGAGCGCGCGCATAGGTTTCCTTGCGGCCCGGCGCACCGTGCCCCTGCATCCGCTCGGCGGTGAACAGGTAGAGCGATGCCCGCTCCAGCTTGTTCGACGCCGAAAAGGCACGCCCGTTGGCCTCGTCTTCGGCGGCGAGGTCGATCAGCTTGTCCCCCATCGCCGCCCATGCCGCCATGAACCGCGGCGTGCCGGCATCGGCACCCTTGGCCGCCGCGTCCTTGAGCGGTTGGCACATGTCGATGATCTCACCGAGCTGTGCGCCGCTCTCCATCGCGATCGCGACCGACAGGTTCCAGATGTAGTTCGGGAAGGGTTCGTACAGCGCCATCGTGCTTACGCCACCGCCGCCTGCCACAGCCCGGCATCGGGCGATGGCTTGGGCATGGTCTGGGGTCCGCCGAAGCCGCTGCCCCACTGGTCCATCGTGTCCGGCTTGGGCACATGGACCTGATGCTGGTGATGGTCGTCATCGACCTCCTCCAGCTCGGACGTATATTCGACGACATTGTTGTTGGGCGTGGTGAAGTAGCTGAAGGTATTGTTGCCTGCCGTGTGGCGGCCCGGCCCCCATTTGATGTCGACATCGTTGCGCTTCAGCCGGCCGACGCCGCGCATCATGTCGTCCATCGTCAGCACGTCATAGGCGACATGGTTGAAGCACGGCGGCCCCGGCAGGAACGCCAGCCGGTGGTGCCAGCTGTTGCAGCGCAGGAAGCACATGAAGTCGCCCAGCCAGTCCGATACGCGGAAGCCCAGCGCCTTTTCATACCATGCGACCAGCGCCTTGTGGTCGGGCGAGTGCATGACGACATGGCTGATCTTGACTGGGATCGCCTCGCCCTTGGCCAGTTCGCGCTTGGTGCCGCGCTCGACATCGGCCGAAATCTGGAGCGTGAAGCCGTTGGGATCGAAGAAGCGGAAGCCATAGCCGCCGCCCAGCGTGTCGAGGTCGTGCGGCTCGCTGATGATCTTGCCGTCATTGGCCTTGACCTGTTCGAACAGCGCATCGACATCGGTGCGCGTTTCGGCGGCCCAACCGATGACGTCGATCCGCTGCGTCGCGTCCTCGCGCAAGCGGACGACATACTTCTCGTCGGTGCCCTCGGCGGCGAAATAGGCCATGCCGTCGTCGGCGGGGACTTCGGTCAGGCCCCAGACATCGGCATAGAAGCGGCGCTCGGCCGCCAGGTCGGGAACGGCATAGCCGACGAAGCGGATTTCGGACACGCGGGCCATGTTCGTCTCCATCATGAAGCAGAAAACGGGCCGGCGCTCGCGACACCGGCCCAGTTGGGGATCAGAAGCGGAAGGTGCCCTGCACGCCGTAGGTGCGCGGCTGACCGAAGTTCCAGTTGTAGATGTTGATGCCGCCGCCGGTGAAGCCGGCATAGGTCTTCACCCGGTTGTTCTCGACGTTGCGGACATAGCCTTGGATGCTGAGCATATCGCCCGGCAGGTTCAGTTCGAGGCTGAGATCGGTCGTGGTGAATGCCTCGACCCGGTCGCCGCGATAATTGAACGCCGTCAGATAATATTCCGACTTGAACCGGCTGAATCCGTTGGCGACCAGTTCATAGCCGCCGCCAAGGTCGATCGACTTGTTATAGTTGATGCCGATCGTCCACTTCGGGGCTTGCGGCGCGGTGTTGCCGGCCAGATCGAGCGTCAGCCGCGGGACGTTTGCCGGCGGATTGGCCAGCGTCGGTGCCGGGATCCCGGCGAATTCCTGCAACTGGGCATCAATATAGTTGACGATCAGGCTCAACCGGTCGCGCGGCGACAGCTTGATGGTGGTGTCGGTTTCGATACCCCAGACCCGGCTCTTGCCCGCGTTGAACGTCCGCGCGCCGACCGTGGTGTCGATATAGACCTGCACCTGCTGGTCCGAATAATCATAATAGAAAGCCGATGCGTTGAATTCGAGCGTGTTGTTCAGGAACCGGTTTTTCGATCCGATTTCATAGGCCGTCAGATTTTCGGCATTGAACGCGCCGACCAGGTCGAAACCGCCGCTTTTGAACCCGGTGCTGACCTTCGCATACAGCAGGTTGTCGCGTGCCGGCTTGTACTCGACACCCGCCGTCCACGTGACCTTGTCCTCGGCATAGTTCGGGAAGGCGCGAACGGCACCGGCACCGCTGCCGTCCGAGGGCGGACGAACCATGTTCTGGGTGCGGAAGAAGCCGTAGTTGATATATTCGGCGTTCTTCTTGTCATCGGTGTAGCGCACACCGCCGGTGAAGCTGAGCGTATCGGGCACCAGCCAATAGGTTGCTTGGGCGAAGGCGGACTTGGATTCCGACTTCACGTAGGGACGGTAGAAGAAGTTGGCGAAGGCACTGGCGAGCGGCAGATACAGACCGCGCGCGATGATCTGGTTTTCGTGGAAGTAGAAACCGCCGACCTGCCAGACGAAGCTGCCCTGCGCGCCGCCGTTCAGCCGGACTTCATGGCTGTGGGTGCGGGTGTCGTAGCGGTCGTTGTAGAAGGTGAACTGTTCGGGCAGGAACCCGTTCTGCGGCAGGATGACCTGGTTGTCGACGTGGCGATAGCCGCCGATATAGGTCAGCGTCGCCGGCCCGAAATCATAGGCGACGCGCCCGCGCACCGCATATTGCTGGCTCTTGAAGTTACCGCGACGGCCTAAGGGGAAGCTGGCGGGATCGAAGTTCGGGGGCAGGTCGACGAAGCTCGGGACCAGTCGCTGCGCCAGCGTCGGGTAGGTCGCGGGCGGTGCGACCGATGCCGGCAACTCGGTGAGGCCGGGCGTCGCCGTATTGACCGCCAAGCCATATTGCACCGGCCCCGTCTGGTTCACATCGACATATTCGCCCGCCAGATACACTTCGAGCGCACCCGGAGCGAACAGGATGCTGCCGCGCACCGCATCGACATTGGCATCGTCACCCTTGCCCGCCAGCGAGCCGTTGTCGACATAGCCGTCATGTTCGTTGTGCAGCCCGGCGATGCGGATCGCAACATCGTTGCCGAGCGGAACGTTGACGGCGCCGGTCGCGTAGATCGCGTTGTAGTTGCCATAGCCGGCGGTCGCCGACCCTTCGAAGCTGCCGAGCACCGGCTTGGCCGCGACGATGTTGAGCGCGCCGGCGGTCGAGTTGCGGCCGAACAGCGTACCCTGCGGCCCGCGCAGCACTTCGATCCGTTCGAGATCGAAGAAGTTCGCATTCAGCGCAACCGGGCGATTCACATATTCGCCGTCGATCGAGACGGTCAGCGCCGGGTCGGCGCTTTCCGAAATATCCTGGCTGGAAACACCGCGGATCGCGATCTTGGTGAAGACCGAGTCGGGCGTGATGCCGAGATCGGGGGCGAGGCGCTGCAGCCCGCTGACGTCGGTGACCGCTGCCTTGGTCAGGTCGGCGCCGCTGACCGCACGGATCGCGATCGGCGTATCCTGCAACCGGGTCGTAATCTTCGTCGCGGTCACGACGATATCGGCCAACTGATCATCGCCGGTCTGCGGCGTTGTCGTTTCATTGGCGCTGGTCGGCGGCGTAGCCCCGGTCGGTTCGGCGGTCTGCCCCCATGCCGGGACGGTCATCCCGAGGGCGGTGCTAGCAAGCGCCATGCTGGCGATGCGGCGGATCGTCGTCATACGGTCCCCTCTCCATGATATCGGAGGCGTATCCGCCCCTCGTTCAGAACTAGAATTGCTATTCTATTTAACCGGTAAGTCAAGCGACTGAATCGACGTTCGCGTCGATTAATTTTCGTCGATCGTCAGAACATCGGATGCGGGTTGGCGGCCTTGGCCGGGATCGGCTGGATCACGTCCCAATGCTCAACGATCTTGCCGTCCTTGAGCCGGTAGATATCGGCCACTGCCCCGCCCGCATTGTTCGGGTCGGTACGCCCGTGCAGGTGGATCACCGCGAGGTCGCCATCGACGATGATCCGCTTCACGTCGAACCGCGCGCCGGGCATCGCAAATTTGGGCGCGAGCGCCGCGACCGCAGCTTCCCGCCCGTCGGGCAGGCCGGGATTGTGCTGGATATAGTCCGGCACCACGAACTTCGCGAACGCCCCCGCGACATCGCGATGACCGTAGAATTGTTCGGCAAAGGCCGTCACGATCGCGCGATTGCGCTCGGTTTCCGATGCGCGCGGACGCGCCGGCACCGCAGCGGCGATCAGCGCTGTCGCAACGATGGCGGAGGTGACGAACCTACTCATAAGGCGATCTCCATCGAAAACAGCAGCCGGTCGCTCGCCGGACCGACCGAAACACGGGCCTTCGGGTCGGGACGCCGCCAGCGATCGCCCTGCCAGATGCGGAACATGCGTGGTTCGGGCACGACACGAACCACGGCGGTTTCCCCGGCGGCCAAACGGACCTTCGCAAAACCGACCAGCGCGAATTCGGGATCGTGGCGATAGAGTTGCACGACCTCGCTGGCCGCCCGCGTCCCGACGTTGCGCAGGGTGAGCAGCACGTCTGCGCCATCGGCAACCGCATCGATCCATTCGAACCGGCCATAGCCCTGCCCCGCGCCGAAGGCGTAGAGCGGCATGCATTCGCGCGAGACCAGTCCGCGATAGCCGACCAGCACGTCGTCGTCGTACCGCAGGTCGCCCGCCGCATCGGGCTGCAACGCCAATGCCGGATAGTCGCCTTCGCTGCGTGCGAGCGTTACGGGCAACCGTCCGCCCGGTTCGGTGTCGCCCGCCAGGACGGCCGCCAGCGCCGGGCCATATCCCTCGCCCGGATACCAGGCGGAGAGCAGCGCCGATGCGCGTCCGCCCCAGCTTGCGTCGAAGGCATGGCCGATATTGGCGACGATCGCGACATGCGGATTGGCGGCACAGACCGCCTCGATCAGCGCGACCTGATCCGCCGCCAGCGCGGTATCGGCGCGGTCCTTACTCTCGACGCTCGAATCGGAGGTTTCGCCGACCATCAGGATCACCGCGTCGGCGGATTTTGCTGCATCGACCGCACGTGCGAGCATCGCCGCCGCGCTGTCGGGAGTACGGATGCCGTACCACAGACCATGCACCCGCGCGCCGTCATAGGTGAACTCGACCTCGACCAGCACCCGCTGGCCAGCAACCAGTTGCACCTCAACACTGTCCGCATCGCCGCGCTTCAGCGACCCCATGACGTCGGACGCCGCCATGCGTTCGGCATGGTCGTGGACGACGCGGCCATCGACCCGCATCCTCACCGCGCCGGTCGCGCCAACATAGAAACAATGCGCACCGTCCGCCGCAGCGGTGAACCAGCCGCTGGCACGCACGCCGGCAGGCCGATCGAACACCCCTTCGTCATGGACGCCGACGAACCACACCAGCGAATTGGTGTCGCGGACCTCGGTAAAGATCGGATCGCCGGTCAGGTCGGTGTCGGCGAAATAGTCGACGGTCATGCCGCGATCGGTGCCACCTAGCGGCGCGACCGGCATCGATGGCAGGCGCGGTTGCGGATCGACACCCGGTTCATAGACGATTGTCGCATCGCCATAACGCGCACGAATCGCATCGAGCGGGCGCGCCGCATCGGGCGACAGCGCGATCTTGGCAAAGGTGCCACCCTGATAGCAGGGCGAGGCGGCATTGGGGCCGATCACCGCGATGCGGGCATGTCGTCCCGGTACCAGCGGTAACAAATCGCCTTCGTTGCGCAGCAGGACCATGCCGGCCGCCGCCGCCTCGACCAGCAGGGCGTCGGCATCCTCGATCGGCGGCGTCTTGGCACCCGACCAGCGCCGGGCTGCTTTTGCCACGCGATCGGCGGCGTCCGCGAGCCGGTCGGCGGATACTTCGCCACGTTCGACCGCGCCGACCGCCTTCGCACCGACGAACCGGGCCGGCCCCGGCATTTCTAAGTCGAGGCCGCCGTTCAGGCTGCCCGCGGTCGAATGGGTGCCGAACCAGTCGCTGATGAACGGGCCATCAAAACCCCATTCCTGCTTCACGATTGTCGAGATATGATCGTGTTCGGCGCACCAGCTACCGTTGACCCGGTTATAGGCGGTCAGCATCGCTCCCGCCCCTGCTGCCGCGCACAGTTCGAAAGGTAACAGGTAGATTTCGCGCAGCGCGCGTTCGCCGACCATCGCATTCATCCGGTCGCGATCGGTTTCGCTGTCGTTGCAGACCAGATGCTTCACGCAGGCACCGGTCCCGGTCGATTGCAGTCCGCGCGTCCAGGCCGCACCGGCCAAACCGGTCAGCAGCGGGTCTTCGGAAAAATATTCGAACGCGCGTCCGGCGAGCGGGCTGCGCGCCAGATTGACGTTGGGGGCGAGCACCATGTCGACGCCGCAACGCACCGCCTCCCCGCCGACCAACGCCCCGACCCGCTCGATCAGCGACAGGTCGAAGCTTGCCCCCAGTGCGGTGGCGCAAGGCGACAACCGGGCGACATCGCGTTCGTCCACGCGCCCGCTGGCGATACCCATCGGTCCGTCGCTCAGATGCAGCGAAGGAATGTCGGCGGCGGGAATGGCGACGGTGCGCCACATCGATGCACCGGCGGTCAAGCTGGCCTGTTCAGCAATGGCCAGCGCGGTCACGCGATCGGCTCCAGACGGAATGCCATGATTTGACGCGCCATGACGGCAATCTGTCCGGCGATGGCGGTATCGGCCAGTTCGCCTTCGCTGCCGAACGGCTTTTGCGCGATCGAATTGATCGCGATGCCCGCCGGCGTCGGCCAGCCCCGCATCGCATGGACGATGCCGCGTAGCGCAGCCAGCGTGACGCCGCCCGCCTGCCATCCCGCCGCCGATACGATCAGCCCGACCGGCATCCCGTCGAAATAGACGCGTTCGTCGCTGCGCAGATCCTCCAATAGGTCGATCGCGTTCTTGACCACACCCGACACGCCACCGTGATAACCGGGCGTGCCGATCACCAACCCGTCGGCCTCACGCAGCGCGGCGACGAATGCCGCCTGCTCAGAAGTTCGCTCGGGCCGTTCGGGATTGAAGTGCGGCAATGCGGCGAGTGCCGGGCCGTCGAACATCGTCGTCCGCGCGCCCAGCCCTTCGCAATCGGTCAGCACCGCCCGCACGAGCATTTCGCTCGACGATCGCGGGCGGAAGGTGCCACCGATTCCAACGATGTGTCGTGCCATCGCCTCAAGCCTTCCGGAACGCGGGCATGACCTTTTCCGACAGCAGCCGGAGCGTCTGGTCGCCCAGCCGCAGCCGTTCATCGGTCAACGGCCCGGTGGTCGTGCCGCACAGGATGTTGCCGATGCCCAGTTCCTCGTAGGGCTTGAGATGTTCAACCACCGTTTCGGGCGAGCCGTACAGGCACCATGTCCCGATCCAGTCTTCGGTCAGCGCGTTGGGCGTCCGGTCGGTCTTCTTGTTGGCGTCGGTGGATTCGGCGCGGGCATTGAATGCCGCCTCGCGTTCGATCGCGTCCTGATACGCGCGCAGGATCGCCATCATCTCGTCGCGGGCCTGTTCGTCGCTGTCGGCGACATGGACGAGCTGATAGGTGTGCGTCGTCCAGTCGAGCGCGCGGGCGATCTTGTCGGCGCTATGCCCCGCCTCCTCCAGCATCGTGCGATAGATGCCGAAGAATTTGGCAACATGGGTCATCGGTTCGGTCCCGCCGATCTTGGGCGGGGTGAAAGCCGGGATGAAGGCCGGCCAAGCATTTTCGGCGGCACGTCGTGCGCTCGATTCCTTCATCGCCACCGGCATCAGCCGGGCATGCCCCTCGCTGTACGGGGCGGGCGCGATGCGTTGCAGGACGCGGCCCTGATGCGGACCATTGTCGATCTCGACCGCCGGGTCGTTCATCGTCTTGGCCCAGAGCTGCTCGGCGAGCGCCAAGTTCTTTTCCGAGATCGCGCCGGCATCGCGATAGTCTACGCCGAAGCCGATCATCTCCTCGGGCGTGGTACCCGAACCGACGCCGACCAGCAGCTTGCCGTCGGTCAACTGGTCGAGGATGTTGATCCGTTCGACGAAGCGTACCGGGTGATGCAGCGGCACCGACGTCACCGAAAAGCCGAAATGCATGTGTGGGAACTTGGCCGCCAAATACGATGCGAACATGTAACTGTCGCTGGCGATCGGCATATATCCGTTGAAATGATGGTCCGGCAGGAACAAGGCATCGAAGCCCAGCGCCGCAGCGCGTTCGGCATGGTTGGTCAGGTTGTGGATGAGCGCGCGGTCCTGCTCCGGCGCCATCGAACGTGCATTGAGGAACACCGAGAAACGCATCCGACCTCTCCCTTTTCGCGCCCGGTTATCCCGGTGCGCGGTTGCCGCCCGTTGCCGAGAGGACTAAACTGAAATTAGAACTGCTATTCTGATATGCTTCCGATCCGGGGGCTGTCAATGGGGTGCCGATGGATATCGAAACGATCATGGCGAAGGCGCGCGTGCCGCAGCAGGGCCGCAGCAAGGCCAGCTTCGAGCGAATGCTGGCCACCGCCGAGGAACTGATGACGCAGCGGGGTTCCGACGAATTCACGCTGAACGAGGTGGCGAAGCACGGGAAGGTTTCGATCGGATCGATCTACTGCCGGTTCGATAGCAAGGACGATCTGGTCCATGTCGTGCAGCTGCGCGTGCTGGAGCGAGTCGATACCGACATGCTGGCGGCGATCGCGGGAGTGCAGGAACGTGGCGGCGACTTGATCGACAAGGTCCATGATCTGGTCCAGTCGATTGCCGACGTACTGCGCCGCTATGCCGAGGTGATGCGCCCGCTGATGCTGCGGGCGAGCGGCGATCCCGTCATCGCATCGATCGGCAAGCGCAGCTATTCGCGGACCAGCGAAGCGGTGATCGACGCGTTGCTGACCTGCGAACGGGAGATACGCCACCCCAATCCGCGCCATGCCGCCGATGCCGGGTTCCGCATCGTCTATGCCGCGATCGCCCGCTATCTGGGGTTCGGTTCGTCGCTCGACGCCGCCGGTGAAGGCGACTGGAATCAGTTGAAGAATGACCTCGGCGACATGCTCGCGGCCTATCTGGCGACCGCGCCGAAGGGAAACCGCCAGCCCGCTTGACAACGCCCCCCATCCACGTTCAAATCAGAATAACAATTCTGATAAGTGCCGCATTAGCCGGCGCGTAAATAAGGATGAGGGCGTCATGGCCGAGAAGGGCTGGACCCGGCGCGACACTCTGGTCGGGGCTGCGCTGTTCGCACTGGTGGTCGGGATCCCGGTCGCGGCGGTGCGGATGACCGACACCGGCGAAGCGGTGACCGACCGGCAACGCGCGATATTGCGCGAAGCGGCGCAAGTGGTGATCCCGCGCACCGCCACGCCCGGGGCCGGCGATATCGGCGCGCATGATTTCGTCATCCTCGCGCTTGCCCATGGCCTCGACGGGACGCGCGCGCCCGCGGCCGGCGCGGCGCTGCCGGCAACGGTTGCGCGGCATCTGCGGGGTGACGGGACGCTCGATTATCTCGATTGGCTCGAATGGCAGCTCGACACGCGGTCGCAGGGCGATTTCCTGCGCGCCGCACCGGCGCGGCGGCAGGCGGCGCTGGGCGCCGTCGATGCCGAAGCCTTTGCGCCGACCGATCGGGATGCCACCGAATCACCGTGGAAGAAGCTGAAGGCGCTGATCCTGACCGCCTATTACACCTCCGAAACCGGCGGCTCGCGCGAGCTGCAATATGAGCTGGTCCCCGGAAAATGGGAACCGGACCTCCCCTTTGTTCCCGGCAGTCGCGCATGGTCTAGCGACTGGACCGCGGTGGAGTTCAGCTGATGAGCGATACGATGTTCGATGCGATCGTGGTCGGGTCGGGAATTACCGGCGGTTGGGCGGCCAAGGAGCTGACCGAGGCCGGGCTGAAGGTCCTGATGCTCGAACGCGGCCCCATGATCGAGCATGGCGCGGGCTATGTGAACGAGACCAAGGCACCGTGGGATTTGGAGTTTCGGGGGCTGGGCGACGCCGCGCTGTACGAGACCGACTATGCGGTCCAGCGCAAGAACCGCCACTTCACCGAATTCACCCAGGACCGGTTCGTCAACGATCGCAAAAATCCGTACACGACCGAGGGCGATACCCAGTTCAACTGGTGGCGCAGCCATGGGCTGGGCGGACGATCGCTGTCCTGGGGGCGGCAATGCTATCGCTGGTCGGATTATGACTTCGACGCCAATCGCCGCGACGGGCACGGCACCGACTGGCCGATCCGCTATGTCGATATCGCTCCCTGGTACGACAAGGTCGAGGAGTTCGTCGGCGTGGCGGGCATGGCAGAGGGGCTGCCACAACTCCCCGACGGCCGCTTCCTGCCGCCGATGGCGCTGAACCCGGTCGAAGAGCACATGCGGTCGGTGATTGCGGAACGCTGGCCCGGGCGGCGGCTGACGATCGGGCGCAACGCGAACCTGACCGAGGCCAAGCCCGATCAGGGCCGCGCGGCATGCCAGTACCGGTCGATCTGTCCGCGCGGTTGTTCCTATGGAGCCTATTTCTCGACGCAGAGCGCGACGCTTCCGGCCGCGCAGAAGACCGGCAACCTGACGCTCGTCACCGATACCGCGGTCGAGGCGATCGAGCATGATCCCGCCACCGGCCGCGCGACCGGCGTCCGCTTCATCGATACTAAGAGCGGCGAGCGCAAGCGCGCCAAGGCGCGGATCATGTTCCTGAATGCGGGCTCGTTCAACAGCGTCGGCGTGCTGCTGCGATCGGCGACCGAAGCCAACCCGAACGGTCTCGGCAATTCGAGCGGCGTGCTCGGCACCCATATCATGGACCATGCGCAGACCGTCGCCGGCATCGCGATCATGCCGGGGTTCGAGGGGCACACCTATTTCGGCAATCGCCCGACCGGCGTGGTCATACCCCGCTTCCGCAACCTCGACACGATCGACGGCAAGGGGCATTCGCGCGGCTTTTCCTATCAGGGTGGGGCGTTCCGTGCGGCCTGGACGCGGGGCAAGCGCGATGCCGGCATCGGCACCGACTATAAGGACGGGCTGCGCGAGCCGGGTCCGTGGCGGATGGTGCTGGTCGCCTTTGCCGATTCGATCCCGCGGGCGACCAACCGCATCACGCTCGACCCGACCGTGAAGGACTCGATCGGTCTGTCCGCGCTGCGCATCGCGTTCGAGCATGGTGCCGAGGAACGCGCCGCGCTGGCCGATGCCAAGGCGGAGGCTGCGGCTATGCTGACCGCCGCCGGCGGCCATGTCATCATGGGTCTCGACCAGCCCAGCCCCGGCGGCTCCGCGATCCATGAGATGGGCGGCGCGCGGATGGGGCATGATCCGCGAACCAGCGTGCTGAACAAATGGAGCCAGGCGCATGACGTCGCCAACCTGTTCGTCACCGACGGCGCACAGATGTCGTCCTCGGCCTGCCAGAACCCGTCGCTGACCTACATGGCGCTGACCGCGCGCGCCTGTGCCACGGCAGTGTCGATGCTGAAGGAAGGCGCGCTCTGATTCCAGTCTGCTAGCGGGCACATCCCGCCAGGTGCCGCAGGAGCGGCGCCGCCCGGAGTGAATGACCATGTACCGTGCCGCCTGTATCGAAAGGCCGTTCGTTGCCGACCGCCACCGCAACGCGCCGGGGGTCTGACGTCATGGTGGGGGTACGGGACACGCTTCCCGCCGAGTTGCCGCCGCTCCGGGGGTCGGCGAAGCTTGCTTATGGGTTAGGCGACTTCGGGTTCGGTCTGTCGTGGAACATGGTGGGCGCGTTCCTGCTGTTCTTCTACACCGATGTCGCACTGTTGCCCGCGGCCGCAGTCGGCACGCTGCTGCTGGTATCCCGACTGGCCGATGCGGCGATCGATCCGGTAATTGGGATACTGGTCGACCGGACACGTGGGCACAGTGGGCGCGCACGGCCGTGGTTCAAATGGGGTGCGGTCCCGTTCGGGCTGTTGTGCGCCGCGACCTTCTGGATGCCGCCGCTGGGCGAAAATGGCCGGCTTCTCTGGGCGATCGCGACCTTCGCCGCGCTCGGCATCCTGTTTTCGGCGATCAACATTCCCTACGGCGCGCTGCTGCCGATGATGACCAACCGCAATGGGGAACGACTGACGCTCGGCAGCTTGCGCGCCGCCGGCACCGCGATCTCGGTCATCGTCGCGACGGCGGCGACCATGCCGCTGGTAGGGGCATTGGGTGGTGGCGATCAGCGGCTCGGGTTCCTGATCGTTGGCGGGCTGTTCGGCCTCGTCACCACGCTGACGACGCTCAACCTGTTGCGCTGCCCCGAACAAGTCCATGCCGTCGAACCGCCGAGCCGACAGGCGATCTGGCCGCAGGTACGCGCGATGTTGGCCAACCGGGCGTGGAACACGGTGTTCCTGTTCGCGCTGCTCAATTTCGTCCGCTTCGGCGCCGTGCTCGCGATCACGCCATTCTTTGCGATCAACGTACTCGGCAAACCGTGGATGATCTCGATCCTGCTGCCCGCGGTATCAGGCACGCTGCTGATCGGATCGGTCATCGCCCCGCCCTATTTCAAGCACCTGGGCATGCGTCGCGGCAATCTAATCGCGCTGCTGGCGGCGTTGCCGCTGTTCGCCGCGTTGCCGCTGGTCGAAGGATCCACCGCCGGTTTCCTGACGCTCTACCTGCTGGGATCGGTGCTGCTGAGCATCACCATGACCGCGATCTTCGCCATGGCAGCCGAGGCGATCGAATATCACGAACAGCTGACCGGCACCCGCAACGAGGGACTGTTGTCCTCGGGCATCAGCCTGTCGACCAAGATCGGCATGGCGGTCGGCGGTGCGCTGGTGGCGTTCGGCCTCGCCAGCATTGGCTATGCGCCGGGCAAGGGCGGCGCCGAGGTCGTGTCCGGCCTGCGCTGGTTGTATTACGCACCGATCGTCGCATGCCTGGTCGCGCAGATGGCGGTGATCGCACGCTATCCGGCGATCGTGCGGCCCGGCTGAGCGAGAGCGGCGGTATAAGGGCGGTGCCCCGCTCGGACGCCCCCTTCTGCCGTCACCCTGGACATGTTCCAGGGTTCACTGCTCGGCGAGCGATGCGGAAGAAGCTCCAGCGACACCGAACGCGGCATGGTGGACTTCCGAACAAGTCCGGGGTGACAAAGATGTGCGCGGATCAATGCTTTTCGTACCGGAACCAAAAAGGGGGCGGTGTCCCGTCGGACACCGCCCCCTTTTTCTCCGAACCGAGACCCGTCAGCGCAGCGTCAGCGTCTTCGCGTCCTTGGTCGTCGGCACGAACGGCAGGTAGGAAATTCGCATCGTTTCGGCCAGTTCGATATGGTGGTCGCCGGGCGTCAGGCCACCGCTGCGCTTCACCACGACCACGGCCTTTTCGCCGAAGTTCCAGCGGTCGCCATACTCGCTCTCCATCTGGTCGAGCGTCCAGGTCCGGCCGCGCAAGGTCACGCTGATATCCTCGCGCGGCACCGCCTCGCCATCGACGCTGACCGCGACATTTTCGATCATCGAGAGGCCGAGGCCGCGATAATAGGGCAGCCGCGCCTCGATACTGAAGCCATCGTCAGTGGCCTTCAGGCTGTCGTCCACGATTATCTTATTGTCGAACATCTGGGGGTCCTTCAGGCGGCGATGGCATTGGTGGCGGGACCGTCGATCAGCGCTTTCAGCATTTCCTGATGACGGCGGACCTGTTCGACCGAGTCGACCTCGTGCGCATCCTCGATCCAGCGATTTCCTTCGTATTCGGAACAGATATAGCCGTCATAGCCGCCCTGCTTCAGCACATGCACGATCTTGGCATAGTCGATCGACGGTTCGACCAGATCGGTGTTCATTTGATAGAATTTGCCGTGAATGTGGTGGATGCGGTGCATGTAGTCGAGCATCCGCTTCGGCTCGTAGGCGGCATTGTGGCGCAGCGTTTCGGCCATGGCCAGGGCCGGCCCGGTGCCCCCCATCTCGCGCACGTTCAAGATGACGTATTCGCTCAGGACCCGGTCCTCATACGCCTTCACGATATAGTCGGCGATGTGCTGCGGCACACCATTGCGGATGAAACGCTCCTTCCACACCGGGGGAAAGGCGGCAAGGAACATGCCCATGTCGGGCAGGAAGCCGAGCGCATCGCTACCCGATTTTTCGAAGGCCTCGGCATGGCGGACAATCCACGGGTGGTCGAAATGCAGCGGGGCGTGCACCTCGATCAGCAGCTTGACGCCCTTCTCCTCGGCATAGGGTGCCGCCGCGACGAGCACGTCGGGGGCGATCGACACCAGTGCGCGGAGATATTTCACGCCAAGGCGGGCGCCAAAATCAATGTCCTTGCGAATGCTCGCGACCTGTTCGTCGAACGGCATCTCGCGGCCCTTGTACCGCTTGTAATCGAGCATGAAGTCGTGGGCGACCGGCACCGCGCCGTATTTGGCGATCAGCTGGTGCCATTCGGCGATCTTCTCGTCCGCCACGCCCGCTTCGGGCCAGCCCCAGAAAGTCTGTTCACCGATCACCTCGATCCCGGGCGCGCCCAGTTCGACGCTGGTGCGGATGCAGTCCTCCAGTGTCATTTTGCCAAGAAAGGTTTCGTTCTGATAGCTGTAGAGGCTGACGCCTCGTTTGATCGTCATGACCATCGTCCTGCAATTGGGGTGGATCAGGCGACCGCCGGCCGGGCCGGGTTGCCCCCGCCACGCCGCGTCACCGCAAGAAGGAAGGCCGCGACCGCGCCGACGGCCCCGGCCGCGCCCATGATGAGGAACGCTCCCTGCATCGCGCCCGTCTGGACGCGGAACAACGACACTAGGAACGGGCTGGAAAATTGTCCGAAGAAGAAGCAGGCGGTCCACACCCCCATGCCGCGCCCGCGATGTTCGAAGGGCAGCTTGGTCTGCGCCCAAGCGATCAGCGTCGGTACGGCCATGCCCGCCCCGGTCTGCTGCACGACCAGCCCAGCGACCATCCAGCGCCAGTCGGCGGCCAGCCCGATCATCGCCAGCCCGCCACCGATCAGCGACAGGAAGATACCAAGCTGCACGACCGGCCGCGCCCGGCCGGTGGCCCAGAAGATCAGGGATCCGACCATGACGAACAGGCTGGGGATGAAGGTCAGCTTGCTCAGTTCCTGGGACGACTGGATACCGACCTCGCGGAACGCCATGCCGCCATTTATGATGAAAACATAATAGAGCGCCGACGCGAACAGCGTGACCGTACCGATGATCACGACCGATGCCGCCGGAAACGGGGTACGCGTCGGTTCGGCACCGATGCCCAGCATCTTGCGCGCGGTGGCATCGCTGGTCGGCTCGTACAGGAATTTGGCAGCGGCGATGAACGTCGGGAAAGCGATCAGGTAGATCAAGAAGATGCCGTTCCAGCGTAGACCCGTCAGAAACCCCGACGCGAGGATGACGCCGCTGGCAAGAAACGGTCCGGCCAGCCCCTGCAGCGTCAGCCAGTTTCGCCGACCCTTTTCGTCCCAATAGTCCCCGATCAACGTGTTCATCGTCGTCAGGATCGCCGCTTCGGCAATGCCCAGCAGCAGCCGCGACCCATAGATCGCGTTCAGATCATCCAAGAAGAACGGCGCCGTTCCGAACACGCCGAACAGCAGCGTCGACGCCAGCAGCAATTTGCGACGCCCAAACTTGTCGACCAGGATACCGGCGAACAACGCGAAGATCGCGATGGTCAACCCCGGCGCCGACACCATCGCCGGCACCTTCCATGCAGCGGTCGGTTCAGCAGCGAAATGATCGATGATCGACGGGACCGCCGGAAACAGCGATACGATGGCAAGGATCGGCAGGAAGCCGGCGATGATGACGGTCAGCCCCTGGCCAAAGCCAGGGCTACGTACGCGCATCTGTCCTGTGTCGGCGCTCATCCGAATCCTCTCCCATATCCATCGACCGGTATGCCGGCTTAATTAGAACTTGCATTCTGATACGCGGTATCGTCTTGACCTGCAACCCTGTCAAGTAAGGATCGGCGACGTGGCATCAGCAGCAGTATCGGACCGGTTAAGCGATCGGCAGCGCAGTCTGGCGTTCGCGACGATCCTGGTCGCGTTCGTCATGGACGTGGTAGATTCGACGATCGTCAACACGGCCTTGCCCGCGATCCAGTCGGCGCTCGGCGCTTCCGACCGGGCGATGCAGTGGGTGGTGTCGGGCTATTTCCTGACCTTTGCCGTCCTGCTGATCGTCGGGGGGCGGCTCGGCGACCTGTTCGGCTATCGGCGCATGTTCGTGAGCGGTGTGGTCGGCTTCACGCTCGCCTCGCTCGCCTGCGGTCTTGCCGCTGACGGGCGCGCGTTGTCCGTGTCGCGGCTGGCGCAGGGCGCTGCCGCCGCGATCATGGCGCCGCAAGGGGTGGCGTTGATTCAGCAACTCTATTCACCGACCGAGCGCATCGGGCGACTGGCGGCATTCGGCGTCATCGGCGGGCTGGCGGCGATCGGCGGGCCGGTCCTCGGCGGATTGCTGATCGAATGGAGCCCGTTGGGGCTGGGCTGGCGCAGCGTGTTCCTCATCAACTTGCCCTTCGGCATATTGGCGCTGATCGCCGGCCTGACCTTGCTGCCGTCGGGCCGTTCGGGCCACGCCCTGCGCCTGGACGTGCCGGGGTCGCTGCTGCTGTTCGCCGCATTGGGCACGTTGCTGTTGCCACTGATCGAGGGGCGCGCGGCGGGGTGGCCGTGGTGGACCTCCGCGCTGGGCCTTGCCAGCATCGCGTTATGGTGGGCGTTCTGGCGCTACGAATGTCGGCGGCGGACGCTTCTCGGCTCGGCGCTGATCGAACCCGCATTGTTCGCCGATCGCAGCTTCCGCATCGGGCTGAGCGCGACCATGGGGTTCGCGATCGCCTCAGGCGGTTTTCTGCTGACGTTCAGCCTGACGTTGCAGCGTGGTCTAGGCTACGCCCCAATCGACGTCGCGTTGTTGCATATTCCCTTCGGCCTAGGCGTCATGGCCGGTATCAGCCAGATCGGGCGAAAGGCACTGCCCCGACACGGGCGGCGTGTGCCGATCGTCGGCGCGGTCGTAATGGCGGCTGGCTGCGTCGCCACCGCGATGGCGGTCTGGCTCGCGCTGTCCCCGGCGGCGATCGGTGCACTGCTGCTGATCGCTGGGATCGGCATGGGCAGCCTGGGCGGACCACTGGGACCGATCACTCTTGCCCGCGTCGATCGCAACCATGCTGGGGTAGCTGGCGCGATGCACAAGACCGTGCAGCAGATCGGCGGCGCGCTCGGCACCGCGTTGATCGCGACCGTCTATTTCATGATCGCACCCGATACCGCAGCGGAATCGATGCCGGATGCGTTCCTCGCGGCGTCCGGTATCGTTGCGCTCGACCTGGTGGCTCTAGCGCTGTTGGTGCGCCGCCTGCCAGGACGGCTGTTTGATCGGTAGATCGTCAGAGGTGACAGAGGAGACGGCCATGATCCATATCTGCGCAACCTGCGGCACCTCGTACGAGAGCGGGGCGGCACAGCCCATCCACTGCGCGATCTGCACCGACGAACGCCAGTATGTCCCGCGGTCCGGGCAGAAATGGACCTATCGGGAGCAGATCGCCGCCCAACACAACAACCGGTGGCGCGAACATCGCCCCGGCCTGCTCAGCATCGAAACGACGCCGCGCTTCGCCATTGGGCAGCGCGCGTTTTTGTTGACGACCCCGGCCGGCAACATTCTGTGGGACTGTATCGCCAACCTCGACAGCGCGACGATCCGGCTGGTGACCGCGCTGGGCGGCCTGCACGCGATAGCCGTGTCCCACCCGCATTACTACACCACGATGCAGGATTGGTCGGCGGCGTTCGGCGCGCCAGTCTTCCTGCATGCCGCCGACCGCGAATGGGTGATGCGGCCAAGTCCGCACCTGCGGTTCTGGGAAGGCGAGACGCTGGAACTGGCCGACGGGGTTCGGCTGGTTCGCCTGGGCGGCCACTTTCCCGGCGGCACGGTTCTGCAATTGAATAGGGCGGATAAAACACTGCTGGTGGGCGACATTCTACAGATTACGCCCGGGGGCGATGCGGTCTCGTTCATGTGGAGCTATCCTAACATGCTGCCCCTGTCCGCTGTGACGGTCGACGGTATTGCCGATCGCGTCGAAAGGCTCGATTTCGATCGAATGTACGGCGCCTTTACCTACCAGAATATTGAGGCCGGAGCGAAAGCGATAGTACTGCGTTCGGCGGAACGATACATTTCACATCTCAATTGACGGAGCGATTTAGTCTGCGGCAAAACTGTTTTTCGTTGGGCGGATGACAGTATGCATACTGCAATCCGCACTACCAAAACGCTCCCGATATTGCCTGCTGCCCGACGATCGGACCTACTGCCGACCGAATGTCCGGTTATGCAGTCCGTTGCCCCGAAGCGGACCCGCCGGCACCACCAGTCAGCGGGTGTTCGCCCCGCTAGGTGTTTGATCCCACGGTTTGATGGTGCGATCCTTTCGTTGGAATGGAAGGAAGCCGTATGGGACAGGTACGCCATGGGTGCGCCACGACCACGCACGCCGTCCGAGCAGCAATACAGCTTGTCGAGCTTCGCTCGCGACGTTGAGCCGGGAGCTGGGGATCAACCCGAAGACGGTGGCGAAGTGGCGTAAGAGGGCGACGGTCGAGGATCTGAAGACCGGGCCGAAGGCCCCTCATTCAACCACCCTTTCCGAGGCGGAAGAGGCGATGGTTGTGGCGTTCCGCCGTCATACGCTGCTGCCGCTCGACGACTGCCTCTACGCTCTGCAGCCATCGATTCCGCATCTGACCCGGTCAGCGCTGCATCGGTGCCTACAGCGACACGGCATCTCGCGCCTGCCGGACATCGAGGGCGACAAGCCAAAGCGGCAGCGCTTCAAGCGCTACCCAATCGGCTTCTTCCATATTGATATTGCTGAGGTGCAGACCGCCGAAGGCAAGCTGTATCTGTTCGTCGGTATCGACCGCACCAGCAAGTTTGCGGTCACCCAACTGGTCGACAAGGCCGACAGGCGAACCGCGTGGGAGTTCCTCGAGCACCTGTTGAAAGTCGTGCCCTACCGCATCCACACGATCCTGACCGATAACGGCATCCAGTTCGCCGAGCAGCCGCGCAACCGAAACACCGCCTGGTCACGCCAGATGCGCTTCGACATGATCTGTGAGGCGAACGACATCGAGCACCGGCTCACGAAGCCGAACCACCCGTGGACCAACGGTCAGGTCGAACGGATGAACCGCACCATCAAGGAGGCGACCGTCAAACGCTTTCACTACGAGAGCCATGACCAGTTGCGGACGCACCTCGCCGACTTCATGGCCGCCTACAACTTTGCCCGCCGGCTCAAGACGCTCAGCGGCCTCACACCCTACGAATACATCGCCAAGATCTGGACGTCAGAGCCAGACCGGTTCATCGTCAACCCGATCCACCAGATGCCGGGACTGAACACCTAGCATACCGGGGCGTCCGCTTCGTCAAGATCACGTCCGAAATCGGTCAGTCCGCTTTCCACCCATCGACGGGCGGTTGAGGCCCCCTGCCCCACCCCTGAACGAACGGCAGCTCACGCAGCCGACTGCCCCAAAGCGGAAAGGCCGCTTTCCACCAAAACTCGTAAATTTCATGTCCATCGCTCAAACGCTTAGCGTACTCGATCATTATACCTTTTCGGCGACCCAATGTGATCGCCTCTTTTAAGGATGGGCCGCTCTCCCATTTCCAAGCAGTTTGCAATGGCGCGATGCAACTCGGCGATACCAATCGACATTTCTGCTTCCGGCATGTTCGTCGACTCGCGACGTGCTGCAGCGACGATGTCCAAGGCCCCGGCAAGTTCGGGTTCCGCCAAGAGGGCAGCCCCCTCCCCTTCCACCCACAACCGTCGCAGCGCGGCCGAGCGCGCACGTTGCGCTGCCTCGGAGCGATCTTCCGCGAAGGTGGAAGTGGGGGACGGAGGCGGATCTACGCCCCTTGCGGCCAATTCATCACGTGAGATCGCGGCGAGTTTGTATCGCAGCACTCGGTCCTCGCGGCTATCAGTTGGCGATGGCCGATATTGGTCTCGCAGGATCTCAATCAGTGATCTGGATTGAACGTCGCGCACCGCTTCATTCCAGTCTGCCAAAGCACGAATTGTGGAGGTCCGGTCCGCCGGCTGACCCAAAACGTAGCGCTCCAGGAGCGGATCAGCGAGGACATCGACGGGTAACGGAGCTGTATTGCCGACGGCGGCTGCGTGCGCCCATCCAGCGACCTCAGCGACGCGCGCAAGCCCCTCCCCTGTCCGCTTGGAGCTGTCGCAGAGTTCCCCGATGATGCTCTCGAGTTGAGAGGGGGTATCACCGACGCGTTCCCTCGGGCTCATGCTGTCGAGCCGGGATATGATGGTCTCTTGGCTGTCCCGAATTTGCCTGGCTTGCTCGGACAGCTCCTCGACCTGCCCCTGCATCAGGGTCAGCGCGTCGAGGATAGCCGCGAGGCAATCATTCCCATCGGCGCCCATCACCGCTTGGGCCCTCCCTTTTCAGGATTCAGGTCGCGATCGCGCAGGCGTGCGGCCCGCGTGCGTTCGCGCTCTTTGAGCTCCCGCATGACTTGATCGATCCTGTCCGGCTCTCGAACGGGCGACGCCGGATCGATGGGTTGGGGTGACGTGGGCGGACGGGTTCGAGCAGGCGACGATGCTGGACGATGGTCACTAGGACCTGCCGGCTCACTATCAGCCAGATGCGCGGCGCGGCGAGTTTCAATCCGCTCGCGCATCGCCTGTGAACGCACCAGCGCTGCCGCGATCGGATTGTCGATGTGAGCCCTCTCGCCAGACGGGACGGAGAGTGGGCGCCGCCCCTCCGCGGGCGCCTGATCGCGCGTTCCCGTTGTCCGTCGATAATATGGTTCAGGAACCGTCATCACTTCCACGAACCGCTGAAGGCTGGTTGCAACCGTTTGGTTGACGATCGACGGCGACGTTCGGAGTACGGCTATCGACTGCTCATAGGCAGCGCGAACGGAGGCTTGGCGCGTGGCACGCGTCGCGCGTAGTGGATTTGACGCGTCCGCAGGTGCGAGCTGTCGAACGCGCGTCTTCCTGCTCTCGTCGAGCCTCGGAACTCGTCCCGTCTCGCGGATCTTTCGGGCCGCCATCGGTTCATGGGCGCTGTCGACCCCCCTGGCTTTAGATGGCGTCGCGTTCGCCTCGATGCCGCGGTCGCGAAGCTTCTGAGCGAAGCGTTGGCGATACCGAAACAGGTCGTCGCGTGTCGGATGGAAGCGCCGCCCGTCGTGATCGCGGCGAGCGAAAGTGACGTGAACATGCGGGTGATCCCGGTCGACGTGGAGGGATGCAACCCACGATCGGTTCGCAAATTCTTCCCGGGCGAAGTCGAGCGCCGCGGCCTTCAGCCGCTCGGGATCGGTACCGGACGGCATCGACAGGATCATCGAAAGTGACGTTGCGCCCTTGCGGCGTGCGTCGTCCGCCATCTCCCATTCCTGCCAATCATGGGCGAGATCCTGCATGGTGTTCCCGTCCCGAACGACGTCGCCCTCGCTGGTGTAGAGCGCAACTTCCCTGTCGGCGCCGTGTCCGAGCCGGCTGATATAGGCGAAATTCGCGAGTACATGTCCGGCGCCATGCTGGCGCCCGGTAATTCGGACCATGACTTCGGGTACTCGCCTGGCGGTGCGATCCAACGTGGAGATGGCACGGCGGCTGATAGCTGCCTGCGATCCACCGCCGAAGGCCTGCTTGACCCTGTTGTGCGATCGATGGCCACCCCCCTGCGACGCGGGCTTCGGGAACATCGAGGCCACTGCGAAGCCCAGTAACGTGCCGCCATGGTCGCGCTCTCGACCACCCCCTCCCCCGCCCGCAGCAGAGTGTCGCTTCGATGGAGAGAAGATGCCCGCCATCGTGTCGAGCATTCCGGGAGAAAGGTTGAAGCTCATCCGCGTGGCTCCCCGAATGCGCCGGTCCAGTACGCGACCTCTCCGCCGACATAGCGCGACAAGGCCCGCCGAGTGGTGTGCAGGAGCCCCTTCAACTCTCCACACGTATCGATGAACGGTTCGGCGATGCGTGCGATGTCGAGGCTGCTCTCGGGCTGGTTGGCGGCATTCATCGCGTGCACTGCCTGGTTGATGTTCCTGCCGATGAACAGAATCTGCTTCCGAACCTTTCCGATCTCGTCCTTTGTCACCGGGCACAACCGCAAGCTCGCCGCCCTATCCCACAGCTGCCAGCGTATCGCCCGCTTGATCCATTCGTTTCGAGAAAGGCCAAGCGGCGCACCGACCTCATCGATCGCCTCGATCTCGCTGCGAAGGAGCCGGATGGTCACGCGGACGTGATCATCGGGGGAGCCGCGCCGCCCCACTCCGGGCGTCGGCAGATTGTCGTTACCCGGCGCGAGGACCGCGCGTGCCAGAGCACGCGCCATCCAGGCGCTACGCGTCTGCCCGTGAGCGGCTGCGACGCGGTCGAGCTCCGCTACCAATTCGTCGTCCAGGCGAAGGCTGACCATCGCTTCTCAAGCCCCGTGCAGCGGTGCCATCGAAGCCAATGTATTACATTGGTGCCAGATGGCGTATCCTGCCATCCCTAGTAGACACTCTTTCCTCACTCTAAAACTCAATAGATGGAGTGAATTCACTCCATGCGCGGAGTGGTAGGCAGTCAGGAGGACAGCGTTTTCTGCTTTGGATACGAACCTATCTCGCTAATGTCTGCGGGCATTGCTTCTCCCTTGCGGGTTTTTCGCGCGCGAATAAGATGCATGCCGGCCGGGGGTCGCGGTTATCTCCCGGCAACTCTTGTTAGCAGGACTCACGTTCGTACAAGTCTGCGGTGGATAGATTGGGAGACACATTATGCCTCGTGCGAAAGCCAAGACCGACGATCTGGCGACCATCACTGCCCGTCGTGAGGCGCTGCTGGCCGAGCTCGCGCGTGTCGACGAACAGGCCCGTATAGCGCAAGAAGCCGCGCGTGACGCCGGCCGGCCCGTGCTTCTTGCAGCACTGGAACGGGTCAAGATCTCTGCGATCGACAAGGCCGATGCCCGCTCGATTGCAAGGGCGCTTGCCACACATGGCGGCAAGTCCGTTGCAGCGCATCTCGCATCGATCTCGGTGTGATCCACTTTCCCGATCGCCTTATCGGCGCGCTCCGGCCAGCGCTATCACAAGCTGTCTCGTATCCGCCGACGTCGCACAGCGGGCGTGGTACTAAGCCTATCGCGTGCGATCCGGATCGGTCAGGCATTAGGATGCACCGCCTTCCAAGTCGGCGCTTTGATCGCACGTCGGATTGAGGGGAGGAACGGACACCAGAGCGCGCCAAACGGGTCGTGTGCAGCCGTTCGGGATCGTGGTCGATGTACTGGCCTCTGCCGGCGACCGCGCGAGGACGCCGCCCCTCTCCCCCGATCGGTAGGGCGTGGCGACATGCTCGGCTTGTTGGGACCAACCGACAATTTCTGCTGCACGAGACAGGCAAAAAGCGCGGTTCGCGACGCGCCGTTGATCCATCGGATCATGTCCCCCATTTGGCCAGATAGCGGCCCGGACGGTCGGGTCGGAGCGGCGTCATCCCCGATCGTATCGGGGGGCGATGAGCGCATTACCCGTCCACCAGCGAACGGGTATGCTGACACGAAACTTCGCAAGTGCGCTTCGGGCGCAGCGCGGGTCAGCGCTGACTTCTGTCGGTGAACGGCTGCGCAAAGAGGGGGCGATCGCGCGTACAGGGCGGCCCCGAACGCATCAGGCTCGCCCCCCTCCCCTGCCCTTTTGCGGTCAGTCGCCCGCGGCCGCGCGACGCTTCTCTTCGGCCAAAGCATAGTCGAGCAAACGCGTCATCGCTTCGCCGCGCGACAGGCGATTGCGCCAGACGAAGTCCTCGAAACGCTCCCGGTCTTCGGGCAGCGATCGCACGTGGATCGCGTCGGTATACTTCGCCTCGCGGACCTTGCGCGCGGGACGCTTCGGCGCGGCCGGCGTCGGCTTCTCCGATCGGAAGCCGAGGCCCTCCCCTGCGCTCTTGGCAGCCGCGCGCTGCTCCGGTGTCGGTACCGGAATGTCGTCGTCGTCCGCGAAGCTCGTGATTGACCGACGGGACGGAGCAGTCGGCTTCTCGGTCATGCGGACAGTCCTTCTGCGAGCAGCGAAACGACATCGTAGGCGAAGGCGGCGGCGTTCTGGCGAGCGCTGTCGAGCGATCCCACGTCAGCGGCAGTCATGTCGTCGAGCGTGCCCCCCATGCTGAAGAGACCGCGAAACGCACCGCGTTCGGCGAGCGCCGTTGCGATGAGCGGGATACCGGCGCCCTCGAGGTTGCTGACGACTGCCTTGAGATCGCGCGGCCACAGCCGGGTCGAGGCTGGCGTTCGTGTGAGAACGGCTGCGACCGGGAGCGGTCGGTCACGGGCGGTGCCGGCGTTGCGGACGATCTTGAACGCGCGCGCCGCTTCTACGGCGTCGAGTTCGGACCCCTGGATCGGGACAAGCGCCAGGTGTGACATCAGCAACGCGTTGGTTGCGCGTGCGCTTGCCTTTCCTTCCAGATCGACGATCACGTAATCGGCGCGCTTGCGCGCCTGATCGATCGTCGAGATGATTTCATCCTCGTCGATTTCCTGGATGACTTCGATGTTGCTGGGCTTACCTTCCTTCCCCGCCCAGCGCGCCAGGGGAAAGTTCGGATCGGCATCGATCATCACGACGCTCGATCCTTTCGAGGCAAGCTCGGTCGCGAGGATCAGCGCTGTCGTGGTTTTGCCGACCCCACCCTTCGGGGACAGCATGGTGATAACCGGCATCAAGAATCTCCCTACGCCGCTTGGCAAACGACGAGATTAGCGCACGTTGTGCACCTCGGCGGCATGTGAATTGTGTGCCATGGGTGACGGTCGGACACAAGTATCCAACACGCACATGTTGATCCTGCGCACATGTTCACATGTTCATCTCGCGCGCATGTGGTCGGTTTCGATGCCGGAGCGTCGCGCCCGATGGGCCAGTGCGCGCCCTCATCAGGCGCGCCGTCATGAACGAGCCTGCACCGAAGGAGCGCCGGCGACCGGTCAAGCCAGCGATCCCCTGCCCTCCCGATATGTACGGTGCCCAAACGCTTTGCCTGACCGCGCCGATGCCATGTGCACGTCGTGCACATTGTAAACATTGTAAACATTGTGACCATTGTGACCATTGTGAACATTGTGACATTGTGACCATTGTGAACGTTGTGAACATTGTAGCATCGCGGGCCGTGTCCGCGTGTTCACGGCGTGAACATGCGCACCTTGGATAATCTGGCGACAGTGAGGACGTGTTTACATCGTGGGCATGTGCACCGCGTAGACGTGTGCACGGCGACGCGACGTGCACGATGCGCACTTGTTCACTGCGGCATTCGATCGCCGCCTCGAAGCGAGACCCATCGTCGGCAGACCAATCTGTGCTACGACCTGACTTCCTGAAGTTGGGGCGGGCCGGCAGCACGCATCAAAGGACACGCACATAGCTGCGCCGGGCACACGCTCACAGTGAGCACATGGCTGCGCCGTCCGCATGCTCGTCGCGTGCACATGGTCACTTGCGCGCAGCGGCCCAGGGTCCACATGCGGGCGATGGGCACATGTTCACACGGTGAACTTGGTCACAACGGCACTTCAACGGATTTTCGGTTCAAACGCATCGACGCCGACGTACCAGCACTGGCTCTCGCGCCGGAAGGATGCAACGTGCGCCCCCATCTCGCACATGTTCACATGCTCACCGCGGGCGCAGGCTCACGCACGACGGATCGCGGAACCGCTGTCAGGCAGGGGAGGGGGTCCGGCATCTAACCTGCGGCCGCCTCGGCCTTGATTCGACAGGCGATGCTCGCCAGCAGCGTCCGACCGCAGCCGTTCAGATCAATGATGTGCTGCCAGGTCTTGTCCTCACGCAGATGCTGCGCGATCGCCGCAAACGCCGACCTATTGGCATGGCGTTAGGGCGGTTATGGCCATCGCACTGGCGTGTCGTTGATGCGCGGCCCTTGTCCAGCCAATCTTGAATAGGGGAGGGCGATCGTCGTCTCGACGGACGGTACCGGTCGTTAACGTCTGATGGGTACTTGTGGCGCCGGCTCCCCGTACGGGACACGCGTGACCACTGGTACTTGTATCCGGCATGGCGAGCGCGTACATGGAGCGGGCAGGGAGACCTGCAAGGCGACTTACTCCGGCCCCGTGTTGGATGAGCGCTGTGGCTACCCAGGGTCTCAAACCCTGGTTGCCGGCCACCATTCTCCCTGACACGTTTCTGAGCCGCCCTTCGGGGCGGCTCTTTTCGTATCACAGCAGATCGATGCCGTACTTTTCGCGCAGCCCTTGCGCGTTCATCTCGCCCTCGACGACCCAACGACGGGCGTACGCAACGACGTCGGCAAGCTGCAACAGCCGGGACGCGCCGGAGTCCAGTCGTACAACGCGGTTGACGCCGCGGAACCGACCGTCGTCGTTCCGCGCCCGCTCCATCTCGGCATCGAAGTCGGGATGATCGTTATGCTGATTGACGTCGGTGATGACATCGACGTTGCCGACGCTGTCACGCCCAAGGACGGTCCGAAAACGCTTCATGCCAATCTTCACCGTCTCGACGACCGCCTGCGCGTACACCAAGGGGGGAGGGCCCGGCCGACCCTGGAAGTGCTGGTTGATCAGCACGACCCGGTCGAGATCGGCACCTGCCCGAAGCCGATCGAGCAGGCCTTGGAGATAGCCATTCGCCATCTTCACGGCGTGGACCTCGTTCGCGTCGGGGGGCAACAGGTCGCTGAACGCCTTGTCCAAACGTCCGGCTTCACGGGCAAGCACGAACAATGCGCCGAGCTGAAACGGACCGCTGCCGGCCGTTCCTGACTCGTCGATGAAGCACAATACCTTCTTGTTGAGGCCTTTGGTCACTCAGGCCTCCGCTTCGGCCGCTGTCGGCGCGGGTCGGCGGCGTCGCATCCCGGGCCGGGAAACGGCCTGTCGCTTGGCGCGTGCTTCCTGCGCGGCATCGCTGAAATCGGGCTCGATCTCCGCCAGCTTGTCGACCAGGCCCTGCAGATCATACTCGTTGGAGATCTTGCCGCGATGCGACGCACGGCGCTCGATCCGACGCACGAACCCGGCCTCTTCAAGCTCGGCGATGTAGCGCTGGACCTGCCGCTCGCTGAGATTCAGCCGCAAGGCGAGGTCGGCTTTCTTGGGAAACGGCTTGCGCCCGGCATCCCACCAAAAGTCGGCCAGCTGGATCAATACGGCGAGCTGGGTCGGGCTAAGGCCGAGGCGCCGCTGGGCACGCAGCAGCAGCGAGGGCAGCATACAGAAGCCGAGCGCGATCACCTTGGCGCCCCATTTATTGGCGGCAGCGCCCGACTTGCGGGGTGCCTTCGGCTGGCAATCCGCGACGGGCAGATCATTTTCTTCTTCGCTCTTGTCACTCATTCGTCGTCTCCGTAGGCTGCAAATGTGCCTTCGACGCATCGGTGACAAGGCGTAGCGACCGGACACTTTTGTCTCGTCGGCAAGAGACGCAGGTGTCTCCTCGGACGAGACGCTGATGTCCGCTCTTAATAAGGACGTAGGTAACCGGACAAACCGTAAGCCGATTAAGCGAGATTCAGGGCTACCGGACGAAAATGTCCTGTCGGTACCGGGTGATACGCCGAATCAGCATGCCGCGGGTCAACCGCGATCGGCCGATCTATGGCGACGGCACATCCGCCGCGTAACTATGTTCATCGATGACGCCCTGCTGCAATCCCATCGCAAGGCGGAACGCCGCGTCGGCCGTCGCGCAAAAGGCGTAGGCGTCGAACGGGAAGCGGGGCAGGGCATGGCCGAGCCGATCGTCCGAGCGCACGGCGCGTTCGAGTTCGTCGCGCACGGCGTTGAGAATGTCCTGTTCACATGCGGCCAAGCGGTCGAGTTGCGCGCGTAGCAGGTCACGCAGCTGACGCTGGACGCCGATCTTGTGCGCTGCCCGGGTGGAAAGCACGTTCATCTGCTCGCGCACCCGCTCGTCACCCCGCCAGAAGGTGAAGAGCACCGCCTCGCGGACCAGAGGGCCATCGGATAGATGCTCGCCGCGCCCGTAGTGCGCGATGTCACTGTTGCGCAGCGTCTTGATCGTACGGTGCGCGGCCCGCAGTTCCGGCGTCAGATAGTCGTCAGCAAGGATGCCTTTCCGCTGTTTCGACGACGTGAACGTCGCCCGTGCGTAGAGTACCACCGCATGCGAGAAGAGCGCCCCGGTAACGGTCACCTCGCGTTCGCTTAAGGCCTCCTCACGATTTTCTCGCGCCGCCTGGTGCCGGTCGATCTCGGCGAGGCACCGCTCCGCCTCCAGCAGGTCCTGACGGATGGTGCCGGCGGCTGCCGCTTTGTCGATCAGGCCAACCAGACGCTGGTGGCGGCCCGTCGGGCGCAGCCAGGCGGCGAGCGCGGACAGATCGGTGGTCTGGCAGACTTCGGTCACGGGAAGAGGTCCGCCAGGGGGGCGAAGACCGCGCCGGTCTCTGCGGCGTGGCGCGCCTTGGCGGCGATCACGTGATCGATCCCGATCCCGCGGTCGAGCGCCTCATAGAGATCGCGTCCTTCGAGTGCGATCGTCCGCTTGCCGCGGCCAAAGGCTTGGAGGCCTTCCTTGGTGAAGCCGCCGAAACTGACGAACAGCCCGCGCGCCCATGCCGCCTTCTGACCGATCTTGCCTTCGAAGGTGTGGAGCTCGGCTTGGCTGATGCGACGGTTCAACCATTTGGCTTCGACGAGGTAGATCTCGCCGCCATGCTCGAAGCTGCCGTCGATCTGTTCGCCTGCAAGCCGGAACGGTTCGCGCGGATTGAGCCGGAATGCATCGAACATCTCCGTGAGGAAACGCTCGAACGCAAAGCCACGCTGGTGCGGTTCGGTGTCCCGGATGCTGACAAGCCGATCGCGCAGGCGGGCAAAGTCGATCGCGTCGAGGATCGGTGCGGCGACGACATTGACTGGAGCAGGGAGCGCTGACCCTTGCAGTCGCGCGATGAGCGCCGCGATCTGGCCGGCGGCGCGCGGCATCGGATCGGCCGTGTCGGCGCTGCGCAATGCCTCTCGGTGCTCCCAGAGGACCCGAAGCGTACGTGCGGCGGTGCCATCGTCCACCTGCCCGAGAAAGCAGCGCAATCGCTTGCCCTTCGAGATGCCGTCAACGGCATATTGCGGTGCATCGATGTCGATATCGAGTTCGCGAACGAAGAAGTCGCTGAATGTGCGATTGGAAAAGTCGAGAATGTACCCCCGCTCGCCGCCCCGAAAAATTTCGTCGACGAGACTGAGGTCGATAGAGCGAAGACTGCTCATCGTCACTTCGCCGGCTTGGAAGGGGCCTTCTCGTCGACCGCCTCGAGCATACGCAGAATGGCCGGGTGAACATCGCCAGCTTCGTCCTCGGTCGGCTTCGTCGCCCACTTCTCGTTGAACCGCAGCAGGTGATTGTTGCGCCACGCGTCCATCTGATAGCCCTCGCTCACGAGCTCGGCCTCGATCGGCGCCGGCACGGTCAGATGTTCGGGCAGAACATAGGAGAAGAGGAGGATCGGCAATGCGTCCAAGCGCTTGATCGCGTAGCCGGTCGAGCGCGTCGAGAGGAGGCATTTCTTGCTGGCCCGGCCAGCGCGGTAGCTGCGTAGCAGTGAGTCGTACGTGAGGATCTTGATCTTGTTGTCTTCCTCCAAGCCGGCGATCCGATCGCGTTGCGCCTGGTTGAAATCCTTCGTGCCCGAGCGGCCGATAATGAGGACACGGCGAAGGTCAATCCGGTTCGATGCCATGCCGGGCGGGACGAGGATTGGCCGTAGCCGCTCGCGCAGCTCGGCCTGATGCTGCACCCAATAGTCCTGCCAGACCGCCGTCTGCGCAACCGCCTCGTTGAAGGCGCTCGAATAGCCGACATGTTTGCTGCTGGTGGTGAAGAGCGGCTTGTCCGCGCGCTCGATCTCCACGAGGACGAGGATCCAGCGATCGGATGATTTCGTGAGATAGGCAAAGTCGGCGGTGCGTACGCCGATCGGAAACTTCGCGATGATGCAGTTCATGTGCAGGCGGTGGTTCAGCAGCCACGCGCTGGTGTCGAGGAACTCGGTATGCTCCTCGAGGAAGGCTTGAATGTCGTTCTCGTCCTTGTCCTCGTCGGACAACAAGGTCTCGAAAGCGGTGGCAAGCGCCTCATCGGGTTGTTGCCGCATGGCCGGCGTCATCCTGTTGGGGTCAAAAGATGTTTTTCGACCTTTCGCGACAGGATTTATGACACCGACGTGCAGATCGCCACTGTCACGTCGCGGTGCGATCGCGTCCGGCGGCGCGCACGGAGCGATAAGGCCGATCGTCCGGCCCTGAAGCCGGCCTCGTCGCGGATCGCAGCGCCGACGGGAAGCCGGCGGCGTGCCCCGCAGAGCACGCCGTCGCTTCGGAACCGGGTGTTGGAAACCAAGAGTGAGCTTGGCGCGAACGCCTTTAGCCGGGTGGCCTGGACATACGCGTCCGCCACCCGGTTGTATCGAACCGGCTCTCACTCTTCGGGGTTTCCACGCCCCGACCCGCGTCTCCGCGAGTGTCTTCCTTGTACCGACAGCAGGGTCATCCGCGCAAGCAGCCATCCCGCCGCATCATCCATCCGCGGCGGGAGCCGCACCGTCGTCGCTCACTCCTCCCAAAGTGGCTTGCGCTTGCGGGCTCGCTTGGGCGCGCGGGGCAGGGGAGGGGGGACGATCACCTCGATTTCGATCGCGATCATCGCCAGATCCGCGAGCCAGGCCTGGATGCGTGCGGGCTTGTCGAGCATGGGAACCTCCGTCTGTCCGTTTGAAGACGGGCACGGCCGGACGGTCGGGCGGCGTCGGGGTCACAGGACCGCGAAGCGGCCGCGTCAGCGGGGCGTGGGGGTGCCGATTTTCGCGGGACTCGAAGCGCAGCGCCGAGCCCGGGAAAATTGGGGGCACCGCGCATCCTTGACGCCGGCGTCGACCGACCGTCACGCTGGATAGACGTCGACGACAGATTTCAACGTTTACGCTGAGGGTGAGACAGCCGCCCGTACCGGGAAGCTGCCGTACCGCGAGCGTCGCTCGCTTGCGTCCGAAGCGCCCCGGCGGGTGAGCGCCGGGGCAGGCGGGTCAACGCTCGTCGGCCCGCATGATCGTCAGCACGCGCACCGTCACCTGCGGATTGCTGGGATCCTCCGAGCCCGCGGACAGGTCGGCATCGTAATAGTCGATCTTCCACATGCAGGCGGCGCCCTCGAACACGAAGGTGCCGAGATCGTGCTCGCCATAGGGATCGTTCGCGGGGGTGAAGGTGTCATAGGCCGCGATCGTGCGGAGCAGCTCCGCGCGCTTGCGAAAGTTGCGAAAGACCGCGACGTCGCCGATCAGGTCGGCGATACCGCTGGTCATCATGACACGGTTGGCGCCGGGTTGGGTGATGTTGGCGCGAAGTTCGTCATTGAGCCGTGCGATCTTGCGCTGGCCGCCGGCCGGCTGGGCGGGCATTGGTGTCTGGTCCGACATGGCAGGTCTCCTTGGCCGCGAAACCCCGCCGATCGGGGCCTTTCGACAGGCGACAGGACCGCCGGGTCACAGGGGGCTGGCGCACCCGCCAGGGTCGCAACGCCAGTGGAGAAGCCCGCGTGAGCGGGCTTGCGCCGGGTCGCGACCCGGCGAGGACGTTGGAAGCCTTCGTAAGTCCCGGTGATCGGACGAGAGGGGAGGGGCGGGGAGACGCTGACGATCGCCACCATGATGCTGGACGGACGCGACGAGCGAACGCTATCTTCTGCCGATGGAAACGGGCGCCGATATCATCGCATTGTGGCCGCGTTGGATGGACAGCGCCGGCGAGATGCATCGCATGCAGGCCCTGGTACGGTCGCGCTGCGCGACCTGCGGCACGCTGCTTCGCGTCGATGTGGCTGATCTCGTCGCCCGCCACGGCCCGGGCTATTCGCTGATCGACAAGCTGGAGCGGTGCCGGATGGTCGGCTGTTCCGGCTCGACATTCTATCTCGCGTCGCGAACCTATGGCGGTGCCTGGACCCTGCTGCTGCGGGACCCGGCGCTGATCGCGAGCTTCGAGACGCTGCCCCCGGCACGCACCGCACTTGGCTGACGGGGCGGGCGCGGATGTGCACCAACTATCGCCGGATAAAGGGCTTCGATCAGATTTGCGAGGAGTTTCACGAGACGCGGATTTCGGTTCGCTTCCCGGAGCGTCATCAAGCGCCCAATCTTGAGCCGCAGTCGGAGATCCGCCCGACCAACCGCGCCATTATTCTGCGATCACGCGACGATGGGGTCGAGCTCGCGTGGATGCGCTGGGGGCTGGTCCCGTTCTTTCACACGGGACCGATCGGCGCGTGGAAGGCCGCGACGTTCAATGCGCGTGCCGAAGGGGTGAAGACAGCGCCCTCGTTCCGTGACGCCTTCAAGCGCCGACGCTGCCTGATTGCGGCCGAGGGCTGGGTCGAATGGAAGGGTGAGGGCAAGCCGAAGCCCAAATTCTACGTCAGTCCACGAGGCGGCGAGCCGATCTGCTTTGCCGGCCTGTGGGACCGAGCCAGGACGGAGGATGCGGGAGAGGTCGAGAGCTTCACGATGGTGACGCAACCGCCTGGGGCGCTCAGTGACCTTCATCACCGCGCGCCGGTCGTGCTGCGGCGGGATACTTGGGCGCGCTGGCTGGATCTCGAAGCGCCGGTCGACGATTTGCTGACAGCTGAGCCGCTCGACCTCTACCGCGTACAGCCTTTCCACGAGGTGTCCGGCGCCCTGATCTGACGCCTGACGGTTTAGTCGCCGACGTCGTCGATCAGCTTCTGGATGCGCGCGATGGGCGTGTCGTCGATCGGTCGGATCGTCTCGCCACAGCCCTGGCATTCGATCACGCGCTCGAGGCGAAGGGTCTTGTAGGAGACGGTCAGTTCCCGACCACAGACCGGGCACTCCGTTTGCGCGGTGATATCGTCGAGCTCATGCGCCATGCTCGCGCTATAGCCTCTCGGAGGGGTGCCGGTAAGTCGGCCCGCACCACGGGCTGCGAATACCCGATGGTGGAGCCGCGCCTCGGGTTCGGGCGGGATCGATGCCCGCCCGAACCCTTCTCGTGCAACCGAGGAAAAGGGGAGGGGGCCTGGCGGCCCCCGGAGGATGTCAGGCGAACGGGTCGTATTCGTTGACGATGACGAGCGAGCTGTCGTGATCTTCTGCGGTAATGACGGCGTATTGGGTGCCGATTGCGATGACCATGGTAGCGACCATCAGGTTGCGGGCGAGGCTGAGAGCGGATTTGCGGGCGATCCAGATATCGGTGAACATGTCCGAGGCTCCTGTGAAGCCGATGGGGTTCATCCCCGCTCGACAGGCGCCCGACAGGACGGCGCGGGGCCGCGATCACTTTTTGTGCGGCACGCGCAAAAAGCCGTAGCGAAGCGCCCGGACCCTTCACGGGTTGATTGACCAAGGCCCCGCGCCGGCCCAAGGATTGCGCCTCCAAGAGCGGGGTGAAGCCCGGCGGACGGGAGGGTCGTGGCGTCGGCGCTGGCTCTCCCCCGACATCGACCACGCCGGTGATGCGATTGTGCTGCCCTGCCACGCCCCCGCTCCGCGCCAGGACGATGACGATGCCGGCGCTACGCGCCGACCGATCGGTGTGGTGTCGACTTCGGCCGAACGCTGCTACCGGTGACGGCAGAACTGCTGCGCATCGCAGGCAATCATCGTCAGTCGATCGTCACCCGCATGGGCCGAGACCCGCCAGGGGCTCGGTGGAGCGTTCAGCGGAATAGAGCGGCGGTCCCGGCGGTAGCCGGGAGACGTCGGAAACGCTCTGCTTCCCACTTTCGTAACCGACACGTCCGCGGCGTTCGGTGATCAAGCCGATATCGAGGCGTCAGGCGCAGAGGAGCAGCGGCATCACCGGCCACATGTTATGGACGACCACGGCATCACGCCGGTCAGTCGAAACCCTCGCGCGGTGGCAGTGAGCTCGGCGGGACATAGGTCGCACTCTTCACCGCTTCCTCCTGACGCAATACCCAGTCGAGCAGTCCGGTCGGCCAGAAAGGTGCGGGAGGGATCAGATCGCCATCCACCTGCAACGGGGGAGCGAGGCGCGTGACGATCGCGGCGAGTATGTTCAGAATGACCAGCGTCAGGATCAGCCAGAGCAAGAGGCAGAGGGCGATCCGACCCATGCCGGTCGTGCCGCCGAACCAACCGAAGCGGCTCGTCATGGTGACGGCCGCCCCTTGCGCAGCGACGAGACCGACGATCCCGGCCGGTACCGCCAGCTTGAGGCGCAGGATCGCCGACCAGAACAGTCCCGCGACAAGATGGGGCAGCAGCAGGAAGCCGACGCCGACGAGGATGAAGCGAAAATCCTGGGGCAGCGCTGCGATGAAGGCCGGGTCGAAGCGCATCAGCTGAGCAACCAGGACGCAACGCGCCGGACAAGGGCGCAGGCCCTGTTTTCTGCCGGGGCAGGGGGCTGGGGCTGAGCGTCAGAGGCGACCTCGGGAATAACCGCGGTCAGCGCCTGCTCGGGATAGTTCAACACGAGGAGGTTACGGATGCGGGCGGCCGGGAGGTAGATCGCACCCCCGACGGGCTTCGCCTCCTCGACCATCAATCCCGCCGCTGCCGATCCACTGGTATCCTCGCGCCGCATCATCGAACCCCAGCTGCGCGGCAGGCTGATATGGCTTTTGTCCTTCGGCTTGCCGCCGATCGTGTAGATGAAGCGGTTCGGCTCCGACAGGGTCAGCGCCTTGATCTCGCCGTCGTCCGACAGGCGGATATCGGCGATACCCCCGGCATAACCAAGGCCGCGCCCGTCCTCGACGGCATCGGTCAGGACATAGGCTAGCTGGAAATAGCCATGGTTGGTGGGATCGATGATATGCTGGAACGCCCATCCCTGGGTGTGACTATCAAGTCCGTCAAGCTTCAGCGCGAGCCCTTTGTGGCGGATCATGACGGCGACGAGATAGGACAGGAAGATGAGGATCAGCGCGAACTCGATCAGGCCAAGCGGCTCGCCCGGGCCCAGTTCACGCGCATTGGGGCCTGAGGTTGGCCGGACCATCAATCCTGCGACCACCCGGTAGGGCGAGACGAGCCCGGCGTGTCCCTGTTCGGCGAGGACGGCGATGAGCCCGTCGCACGCGATCGCGCCGATGAGATGGGCTGCCAGACTGATGCCGCCGGCGAGCGCTAGGCTATTCAGGGCGGTGAGCGGCTGGTCTGGGCGTCGGACGCCGTGACGCCGGCCGAGATTGTTCCAGAATATGAGCCCGGTGATGCCCGGGAGCAGCCAAAGCAGGGCGGTGAGAAGGGAGAAGGTAAGGCTCAACGCCTACGCTCAGCGCTGGGTGGCGGCGCCCTCGTTGCCCGCCCGGGGGGCTTCGGGGGCGGAGGATTCACGGCCGCCGCTATTGGCCTGCGCCTGCGAGAGGCGGCGTGCCAGCTGGAAATAGCCACCCGCAGCGGCGGCCGCGCGACCGATCCTGCGCTGCTGCCTGACGTTTGTGACCAGCATGGTTTCATCTCCCGGCGACCGCGTGTCGGCCGTCCCTGTCGATATAACGCGCGAGAACGTAAAAAGGTAGACCGCGGCGTGGATGGCGTAGCGGGTTCACGCGAGGTCGAACGGCGCACCGGATACAGCGAAAGCCCCGGGAGCCGAAGCTCCCGGGCCGTCGGCCCCGTTCAGAAGGGAATGTCGTCATCCTCATTGTCCTGGGTGCTGCCCTGCTGCTGCTGGCGGGACTTGCCGTAGGAGAGGAAGGTCACCTCGTCGGCGATGATCTCGACACCGTAGCGCTCGATGTTCTCCTGATCGGTCCAGCGGGTGTAGTGGATGCGACCGCGTACCATCACCTTCTGGCCCTTCTCGACATATTCGGCGACCGTCTTGGCGACGCCGTTGAAGCAGGTGATCCGGTGCCATTCGGTTTCCTCGATCCGGCGACCGCCTTCCTTGAGGACCTTGCCTTCGCTGTCGCGCTTGGGCCGCGAGGTTGCGAGGCTGAAGCTGGTGATCTTGGTGCCGCCCTGGGTGGTGCGGGTCTCGGGGGTGGCGCCAACGTTGCCGGCGAGGATGACGAGGTTCTGCATGTCGAGGTTCCTTTTGTCCGCCGGGGGTTCGTCCCCTCGGCTGAACACCGTCGAAGACGGCCAGGACAGCGGCTCCACCGAGAGCGCGAAGACGCGAAGGGGAACCCCGTGACGAGGAGTGGTGCGGGCAGCCGCGAAGCGGCAACACGGTCCGAAGACACGCGGGTTGGAGCCGTTGGACGGCCGGCTTAGGTCGTTCAGGAAAGAGAGGGGATGGGCCCCCCTGGGCGGAGAGACGGAGCCACGAGGATGAGAACCGACCTTGCCGCGATGATGGTGCCGCCCTCCCGTTCACCGGGCCGGCATCGATTACTGTCTGGCGCGTTACCTTGTCCGCAACGCCGCGAAATTCCTAGGTCCAGGGTGAGGAGCTGCCGGCTTCGGGATCGATCGGCACCGTCCACCGACGCCGGCGTCGCTTGGTCGTTGTGTCGAGTTGCCTGGAAGGGGGATCGCGGTCGCCCCCCGGCACCCGGACGCCAGGAGCATGGCGCGCTGTACAGATCGAAAAACGCGGCGCTTGCCACCACTGGGCGAGTCCCATGAGCGGGGACGCCAACGAACGTGGATGACGGACTGTCGGCTTAGACGGGTTCGACGGCCCCCGGTGACCGCCCGGGCCCCAGGGTCCGATACTCTGCGGGATGCTCGCGCAAGCTGTTCCCACCGCGCCACGGCAGGTGCCTGGCAGTGACTGGCGGAGGTCGGCAGGAGGGCACCTTCTGCCGACGCGCCAGTCCATCAGGCCGTCGATCAATCGGCGGGGGCAGCCCCCTTCGCGCGGCGCGGCTTGCGCGTCGGGGCAGGGGCCGCAGCCGGCTCCACCGCGGCAGCCGCCTTGGGTTTGCGGCCGAGGCCGATCTTTTTGGCCATATCGCGCCGCGCCTCGCTGTAGGCAGGCGCGACCATCGGGTAGTCGGCCTTGAGCTTGTAGCGCGACCGGTATTCGTCCGGGGTCAGACCATGTGTCGACAGATGCCGGCGCAACATGCGGTACGGCTTGCCGTCGATCATCGAGATGATGCGGTCCGGCGAGGCGAGTGATTTGCGCACGGTGACCGCAGGGACGTGCTCAGCGGGTTCGGGCGCGGCAACGCCCTGTTGCGGCTCGCCGCTGGCAAGCGTTGCGAGCGAGGCGTGGATCGACGTCAGAAATGCGGGCACGGCGTCCGCATCAGCCCGCGTATTCGGGTTCGAGAGCCAGGCCGCGGTCAGTTCGGTGGCGAGCACGATTGCATTCACAGTATCGGTCACGGTGTTCCCTTCGAAGGCCCGCGGGACGGAACCCAGCCCACTGCAGGCAGACCTCATCAGCCCTGAGCCATACGCAATATTTGGCGACGACACGGCCGGGGGTCAAAGCGTTTGATCAGTGAAGAAGGAAAGGCACAGAGGCCTGACCCTAGCCTGCCTGCTGGCTGAGCTCTGCGTCATCTTGAAGCGCCGCTGCAATCATCGCGGTCAGGCCCTCCTCAGCCTTGCCGACCTGATGGCCACCGACGAGGCGCGGTCCATCCCGCTTCATGAATACGTGACGATGGTCGATCGATTCCAATACCGGCCAACCGTCGTGTTTTCGCCGATACTTCTACCAGCCAAGCGCAAAGCGATGCTTCGATCGGGTGCCTACCAAATGCGCCCGCTCCATCTAATCCTACTGTGTGGCCCCTGCGGCTGATCGACGCGCGTCATCTCGGCGTTCCAATGACCTTACGGAACGTCGAGGACCTGCTGGTCGCGCACCGTGCCCGTATAATTGGTGTCGTCCGCTGCTACGGCCACCGCCTCGACACCGACGATGTTGCGCATCTTCCAAGCGACAACGTCTGCACGCGCCGGTGTGAGCGACGGCACCGTGATGGTCAGGATCTGGCCGCGCCCATCGGTCGAAAGCGTCAGCGCGTGCAGGGGATCATCTCGGAGCGCAAACAGTTCGATGACCCGACTGACGACCTGGATGCTGGAGACCATCCGGACGGAGAAGGTGAAGGCACTCACTTGGTCGATCTTGTCCATGTCACGCATTCACGCTGCGGCGACCCGATTGCGCGCGATACGATCGAGAGCAACCGAGCGCGCGATCTGCAAAGGCGTTGCCTGGTCGGCACTGGCCCGAGCCAATATGTCCGCGAACCGTTCGCCGATCCGCTTCACGCGCGTCTCAACCTCTTCGACAGTCCATCCAAGATACTCCCCGGCGACGTTGATGATCCCGCCGGCATTGACGAGGAAATCGGGGGCATAAAGGATGCCGCGTCCGGCAAGCTGGTCGTCCTGCCGCTCGCCGAAGAGCTGGTTGTTCGCTGCCCCGCACACCACTTTGGCGGCCAAGGCCTGCACCGTGGGAAAGTCCAGCACAGCGCCCATCGCGCACGGGGCCAACACGTCCGCGCGGGCGGTCAACAGCGCCTGGCTGCTCATCACCATTGCGCCGAAGCGCGTCGCGGCACGGGCCGCAACGTCGCTGCGCGGTTCAGCAACCAGCAGGCGGGTGCCGGCTTCGTGCAGCAACTGGCAGAGATGGAAGCCGACGTGGCCCAGCCCCTGCACCGCGACGGTCACGTCTGACAGATCGGCGCCAAGGCGATGTCGAACCGCGACGCGCATCGCCGCCAGCACGCCGCGTGCCGTCCAAGGCGACGGGTCGCCGCCGGGGCGTTCGGGGTGCGCGGCAAGTCCGGCGACATAGCGTGTTTCCCCGGCGACCACGGTCATGTCCGCGACGGTCGTACCGGCATCCTCCGCCGTGACGTAGCGACCGCCAAGGTCGTTCACGGCGCGGCCCACCGCGCGGAACAGCGCCTCCCTGTCAAAGTCGCCGGACGGCAGCCGAAGTACCGCCTTGCCGCCCCCCATGGGCAGCTCAGCCAACGCGTTCTTCAGGGTCATTCCATGGGCGAGCCGCAATCCGTCCTCCATCATCGCGGCATCATCGACATAGGAGGCAATGCGGCATCCGCCCGCGGCGGGGCCCAGCGCCGTCGAATGCAGAACGATCGCCCCGCGTACGCCGGTTTTCGGATCGCGGAATGGCACCACCTCTTCGGGCGTCGACGGGTCAGTATCGTGTTGTGCGTACATGATGATCGGCTCTTCCTGTTCGGTGACGATCTAGCATTTCGCCCGAGGCAAGGCTGATCTCATTCTCCTTGCACCACGGCATTAAGAGGGTAATTTCACCTGCCGTTGGGCTTCAAAAGGTGATTTGTGTCAGTTGCGCTCGATAAGTGGGAGAGACATATTCTTGCACTCCTGCAAGATGATGCGACCTTGTCGACAGCGGCGATCGCCGAGGCCGTGGGCTTATCGGCGTCACCCTGCTGGCGACGGATCGACCGGCTGGAACGCGAAGGGATTATCAAGCGACGCGTGGCGCTGGTGGATCGCGCCAAGATTGGCTTGAAGGCACAGGTGTTCGCTCAGGTGAAACTGAGCGCCCATGGGCGCGCCAATCTGGACGAATTCACCGCCGCGATCCGCGACATCCCAGAGATTCTGGAATGCTATGTCCTGATGGGACCGGTGGATTTCATGCTGCGCATCGTGGCGGACGATATCGAATCGTACGAACGGCTGTTCTTCCATCGGCTGTCGATGCTGCCGGGCGTGCAGGAGATCAATTCGACGGTCGCCTTGTCGGAGATCAAGCACACGACTGCCCTTCCGGTCCGGTCGGGCGACGCGGCGCCAGGTTGAAGGCCGGACGAAGTTTCGGCCTCGCCCCGACCTGGAGTGAAAGCTGACGCGTGCGCCAACAGTGAACTAGCGTCCGACCGCGTGCTAAAAGACCAAACTCGTGGGGCTGAGCGGGAGAGCAAGAAAGCGGTCTGACGAACGGCTAATCCTCGCCGGCATCCAGGATCGTAGGACCGAAGGTCTGCCGGCGGCACTGCCGGGACCATCGTTGTGTCGATGGTCCCGTGAAGCGCCTCAGGATGCAGGCCGCTCGCGCTGCTCCCCAAGCGCAGCCGGTGGGGTGCCGAGGGGACCACGACGGTCGACGACGCGAACACCGGCCTTCTTCGCATCGATGACGAGACGTTCGGTGACGCCGTTGCCTTGAAAGGCGATGAGATAACGCGGCCGGAGCGACAGCATCTGTTCGTTGCGACGGAACCCGGCACGATCACCCAGCTTCCGGTCGAGGCCAAAGCGGACCTGCTGAATGCCATGTTGTTCGGCCCAGGAGGCAGCGAGACGCTCGATGCCCTTCATGTCGCCGCCATGCACGAGATACATGTCGCCGACCCGCTCGCGGACGGCGTTGAGGGTCCGAAGCAGGTTGTCGCCGAACGTCTTCATATCGGCATCGGACACGAAGGTCAGGCGACCGCCGGCGAAGACGACGGGCGTTCCTGTTGCCGTGTTGGCGTCGCGGATGCGTTCGCGGCGCGCGCGGAGGAAAGCCTGTCCGTCGACGATCGCGGCGGTGACGCCGAGTGAAATGCGGTTTCCCGTCGCGGGCACCCACGACCGGCCGGTTTCGCGCATATAGTGCCCGGCTGCGGTATCGCGCATGTGCTCGTAGCATCCGGCGGCCTCCTCGATCTTCTTGGCGAGGTGGATCTTCTCTTCGAGCGCGGTGGTATTGATCTCGGAGCCGTCCTGCTCTGCGATCAGCACGCGGATCTCGTCGGTGAGGCGATCGATGGTGGCGTTTTTCTTCGCTGCGGCCCGGTGGAAGAGGTTCACCAGCCCCCAGCCCAGTTCCTCGATGTCGCGCTCGAGCGAGGTGTTGAAGAGCGTCGCGAACAGGTCGCTCCAGATGGCGGTGGTTGTCTGATCGAGCGCCTCGGCCGGGGGCGGAGCCATACCGGTCAGTTCGTCTGCCTTGGGTTCGAGATGGCCAAGTTCGAGAGCGGCGAGCGCTGCGGCGAGAGAGGTGGTCATGGCGACAGCCTTTCACTGGAAGAGCCGGCGGCCTTTCCGCCGGATGCGCACCTCCTGGGGCGCCGCAGGAGACCGGCGCGCACCGACGCATCGCGGAGGGAAACCTGCGAAAATCCGGGGTGGTGCGGGCAGCCGCGGTACGCGGCAACACGGCCCGGTTTTCGCGGGTTGCGAGCCGGTCGCGGGGCCCCATGTGCCGCATCCTTCTGGCGGGGAGGGCGACCCGGCGCTTATGACAGAGGATGAAGCATACGACACGCCCGCCACAGCGCTCGATCGGCTTCAGGCGCCAGAGGCGCACCGGATCGACGTTCTCGGCTCACCCGCACTGCCGATGCGGACGGTCGCGTTGCCCGTCCGGATACCTTCGTGCTCTTCGCAACCGACCCGCGGGATCAGTGTGCCGGGAAGTGCTGTCCTCGTCGCCGGCACGCTAGAAAAGGACAGACTTCGCCGACCGCCCGTCCGCTGCAGAAGGTGCGAAATCGACGTCGGCGACGATCGCGCTGATGAAGGGCCACCGAGACCGTCACAGGCCGCCGGACCTGCTTGCGCTTGGCTGGCGACAATGCCGAATATGGCGTCGGCCGAGCCTTGCGCGGCGCCATCGTTCAGCGGCTCCGCCGGGCGAGAATGCGAAAGCGGCTGGTCGCCGGTGAGGACGTCAGCAAAGCGGCTCAGGGCCAGATGGCCCGTCGTGTTGCTTCACCGTCTCCCAGACCACGCTTCCGGCCGGGAAGGTCATTGCGGCAAGCGGAGACCCGCTGCCAACGCGATCGATCAACATCTGCCTGGTGAAAGGCTTCGACATGAAGGTCGCCGCCAGCGGCAGCTCTCCGGACACGGGATGGGAACGGCCGCTCGCGACGACGATCCTGATCCAGGCATGATGCTCGGCGACGTGATGCGCCAAGGCGAATCCATTGATAGCACCGGGCATATCGACGTCGGAAACAAGTAAAACGAGCCGATGGGAATGTTCGGCAAGGATCGCCAGCGCCGCATCGCCGGTGCTGACGGCGATCGTCGTATATCCCGCATCTTCGAGAGCGGCGGAAAGCCCGATCAGGATGATCGGATCGTCATCGACTGCAAGTGCATATGGGCCGATCATCGTCATCGTCCATACACCTAACGCATCCGACCAGCTGAATTATGTCACGCGATGTCACAATGGCGATCGAGAGCTGATCGTCTGAGGTTGTAATCACGTCCAGAGAGGGGAGGGCGGTCGCGATCGTGGCTGAGGCGATCGGTAGGAACGGCGCTCGGCCCCGACTTCATCGGGTGAATGTGTTCCAAGGGACACACATCGCACATTTCGGCCGCTGAAACATTGGCGAGATCTTGGCCGGCAATCTTCCCGCACCGAGCGACAATCGAGGCAAGAGGGGTGTAAGCGGTGAAGAACAAGGTCGTCATGATCATGCTCATGGGGCTGGCGCTGCCGGCCGTGGCGCAGCAGGCCGGGCCGGTGCCCCAAGGACGCGGCGCTGGTCCCGACCATGCGGCGCGGCAGCGGCGCGAAGCCGATGATCTCGCGTTGGTACTCGGCTTGCGGCAGGACCAGCGGCCGGCCCTGGACGCGTTTCTGGCGGCGTCCGGCCCGCCCGCTCGCCCCGAGCGGCGGGCGGGGGAGCGACCGGCTCTACCGAACACACCGCCGAGCTTCGAGCAGGAGCTCGATCGGATGGCGGAGCGGGATACAAGACACGCAGCCGAGGCGCGCCAGCGCATCGGTGCCGCCCGCGCCTTCTTTGCGCAGCTCGATCAGCGCCAGAAGCAGATCTTCGAGGCGGTGATGCGGCTTCGCCGCGGCCCCGGCGGTTTCGACCGCCCGGGCCCGGGCGGTCCGGGTCCACGAGGTCCGGAGGAGCATGGTCCGGGTGGCCCGCCTCCGGAGCCCGGCCTTTCGCGCAAGTGAATATTGAAAAGCCCGGTGCGGCGGCAGGCACGTTCGATGCGTGCCGCCTTGCCGAACAGCGTCAACGTGTCGTTAGCCCGAAGAAATGAGACCGCGGGCGCGAGCGGCAGGCGGTACGCTTCTCCCAATAGGGCTGGTGCCGCCGATCGCACGCAGACGTCGTTTTGATGACGGCTGCCGACACACAGATTGGCCGCATGAAACAAAGAGCCATTCGCGGGAAACAATCGGGGACGAGGGGTTAACCCTACCGATTGTGAGACCAAGCCGTGCAGATCACCTCCGCTCCGATATCGCCCCGAGACGCGTTGCCGGCAAATGTCGTGCTCGATCGCGAGCTTCGTCGGGTCCGTCGATTTGCGACGATGCTGCACGACCGCCGCTCGGTGATGGACCTGACCGCTTACGAGCGTGAGCTCGAGGAGCAGCTCGGTCGCACGCGGGCCGGCAATGACAAGCTTGAGGGAATGCTTCGACCGCTGATCAGGCGGGATCGCGGCTGACCGGCACGTGCGCGGTCCTGAGAAGGGCCGCGCACGTGTTCGCGCTTGGGCAGCCTCACACGTAACGGCGGCGGAGAGCTGCTCTACAATCGCCCCATGATGACGATCAGGATCGGCCAAAGGCCGATCCAGGCCACGCCGCAATTGGTCAGCGATCGCCGATGGTAAGCGCTGCGTTGATCCCATCGACCTTTCCCGCCAGGCCAGGAACTTCCTCCAGCTGGCGAAGGTCGGTGAAGCCGCCGCGCTCATCGCGGTAGCGGACGATCTCGGGACCATGCCCACGCGGACCCGGCAGGGCATCGAGTTCATCGGCGGAGGCGGTGTTGACGTCGACGGATCGCGATTCGGTCATCGGCAGGCTGCTCCTTCGGAACAATGGCAAGACACGTAGCATCACGCCGCGCCATGGTGCGAGCCGTTCGCGCGAGTACAGCCTGATAATGCCCGCCTGGCGTCGCTCGAGTCCCTTACCCGCACGCATAAGGCGCGAAGCGCGGCCGGTCAGCAGACACAACATTTCTGGTGTCGGGACAAACAGCGGACAACAGCCCCGTCCAGATCAAATGCCACGGATCACAGAGAGGCTATGATGACCCACCGGCATGACGATCACAGCGACCACGGCCACGGCATGGCCGAGGATCTTCCCCGACTGAATGCGCAGCTCGGCCGCCGTCGTGCGCTGCAATGGTTCGCCGGCGCCGGTACGGCGGCCTTGGTCGCCGGGTGCGGCGGGGGTTCGGGCAGTTCGTCCAGTTCGACGACGAGCAGTGCGGCAGCGACGACCACCACGACAACCGCAACGCCGACCCCGACCGCCACGCCGACGCCAACGGCCACCGCTACCCCGACACCAACGGCGACGACGACTGGCTGTGTCGCGGATCCGTCCGAGACGGCCGGCCCGTATCCCGGCGACGGCACGAATACCGCGTCTGGCTCGACCTCGAATGTGCTGACCTCCAGCGGCATCGTCCGGTCGGACATTCGCAAGAGCTTCATCACATCGACGACCGACGCCGGCGGCGTGCTGGTGACGCTCACGCTCACCGTGGTCAACGTCAATGCCACCTGCGCGCCACTCGCGGGCTATGCCGTCTATCTATGGCATGCCGACCGGCAGGGGCATTATTCGCTCTACACCGCAGCCGCCGAAAGCTATCTGCGCGGTGTCCAGGTGACGGATGCCAATGGGCAGGTGACGTTCACGACGTACTTCCCACCCGCCTATGACGGGCGCTGGCCGCACTTCCACTTCGAGGTTTTCTCCTCGCTCTCCAACGCCCTGTCGGGACGGTATGCGATCCTGACGTCGCAGATGTGCATGCCGGCCGCGATCTGTAACACGGTCTTCGCAAACACGAGCCTGTACCCGACCGCGGCTTCCATCTTCAGCCGTCTGTCGCTCTCGACGGACAATGTGTTCGGCGACAACACCGCCGCGCAAATCGCGCAGCAGACGCCGACCTTCAGTGGCAGCGTGGCGGCCGGCTATACCGCCGCGGCCGTCATCGGGATCGCTCGCTAACCCCTTGCCCCCATACGCGGCGTTTTCCCCCTGTCGCCGCGTTGCCCGGCCGGTCTCCCCGCCGGCCGGGCCAAGTGAAGCACGGTGCCTCCCGTTGCCGTGCTGCCCCGTCCTGCCTCCCGATCGGACGGGGCTCCCCCAAGCCCGGCGCCCCCCTGTCGCCGAGCTGCCCCGGCTGGGCTCGTCCCAGCCGGGGTTTTTCTGCTTTCGCAACAATGTAACCGCGTGCGGGCTGCGGCGGGCAATGTCAGAGACATAGCTCAGACAATCGATTGCCCCATCACCTTCCCACTGCCCCAGTGATGCGGCTGGACGCAGACAAGGAGATGATCATGGACCATCACGACGACGATCATGACCGCGGCCTGTCGCATGACCTGCAGGTCATCGGCGAGAAGATCGTGGAGCGGCGCAGGGCATTGGCCTGGCTCGCTTCTGTTGGCGGCGCGGCTATTGTTGCGGGCTCGGCGGCGGCTCAAATGAGCCGCGGATCGGTGACCCCCGGCGGGGTGATTACGGTTGGCGGCGGCGGACGCTCGACGCCCACGCCGACCGCAACGCCGGCCCCGACATCCACACCGACCCCCACCGCCACGAGTTCCGCCGGCTGTCTCGTCGATCCGACCGAAACTGCGGGCCCGTATCCGGGCGACGGGACCAACACCTCGAGTGGATCGACCAGCAACGTGTTGACCACGAGCGGGATCGTTCGTTCGGACATTCGGTCGAGCTTCATCAGCTCGACAGCCGTCGCCGGCGGGGTCCTGGTAAGGATCACCCTGACGGTCGTGAACGTCAACGCGACCTGTGCGCCGCTCAGCGGCTATGCGGTGTATCTCTGGCACGCCGACCGCCAGGGGCGTTACTCGCTCTATTCCGCACCAGCGGAGAGTTACCTGCGCGGCGTGCAGGTGACCGATGCCAATGGACAGGTCACGTTCACGACCATCTTCCCTGCCTGCTACGATGGTCGCTGGCCGCACATGCACTTCGAGGTATTTTCGGGCCTCGCAGCGGCCACGAGCGGCCGTTACGCGGTACTGACGTCGCAGCTCGCGATGCCGTCGGCGATCTGTTCGGCGGTCTATGCCGATACGACGACCTACCCCACGAGCGCGAGCATCTTCAAAGGTGTCAAGCTATCGACGGATAACGTGTTCGGCGACAATACGACCGCGCAGATCGCTCAGCAGACACCGACCTTCGCCGGTAGCACGAGCGCCGGCTACACAGCGGCAGCTGTGATCGGCATCGCTCGCTAGACAAATCGAAGGCTTCAACTGATGATACCGATCCCGGTCGAAGCACTTGAGTCGATATCATCTTTTTACCGCAATTGGTTTCGAGCACGCTGAACCTGTCTCTGGACTTGTTACAGCCGTTGCAATACAACGAAATATACTGAAACTTAATCTTCTCGGAACTTCTGCGCACGATCAAGGGTCGCCCGAGATCGGGCAGGAGACCGAGATGACAAGCATAGCAGCCGCGACCAATGCCGGTCGCCAGATGATGGACATGCGGATCAGCAGCGCCGTGCAAAGCGGCCGCATCACCTCCACGGATCAATCCGCCTTCAAGACCGCTCTCGACAGCATCGACAGTTCGCTCGCGGCGTCCACGACGGCGACCGCCAACGCCACGACGGGGCGGATCGACATGCGCAGCAAGATGCAGTCGCTGATCGAGGAGCAGGTTTCGGCCGGAACACTGTCAAGCGATCAGGCCGCGACCTTGCAGCAGATGTTTGCACCGGGCGGACCCCCCCCAGGTGGATCGCGCGGCGGCGAAAATGAGGGAAGCGGCGCGGGGCAGGACGGCAGCAGCGTCGGCGGCATGAGCGGTGTTCGACAATCGCGCGGAATGCAGGGACCGCCACCACCGCCTCCGCCGTCGTTCGACATGGGGTCCGGCAGCGACACCAGCGCCACGACGGCGACTTCGTCGGCGGGCGTGGACGACCAGCTGAACGCTTTGGTCGATCTGATCGAGAAGCTTCGCTCTTCATTGGGCTCGACCACCTATGCCGCAGCCGGGTCGAGCGGCACGGACGTGAGGGGCAGCCTCATCAACGCCTCGGCGTAATCCCGCGGTTCTTCCAGCGCCGACGGGGGGGGGCGCTGGATGCCGTGACGTCCGGGTTGCCTAGCGGCGCACCACCGACGCGGTGAACATATAGCCTTCGTTGCGGACCGTTCGGATCAGGTCCGCACCATCCTTCGTCGCGATCTTCCGGCGGATCCGACTCACCTGAACATCGACAGCACGATCGAAGCTGTCGCTGTCACCGCCCCTGGCATATTCGATGAGCTGATCGCGGGTCAGAACGCGGCGCGGATGCTCGACCAGGGCACGCATGATCTGGAACTCGCCCTCGGTCAGCGCGATCGTCTCACCATCGGGTGCGTACAGCGTGAAGCCCTCGGCATCGAGCGACCAGTCGCTGAACCGCAACATCGGGCGACCTTCACCGATCGGTTCGGCAACGACCTTGAGCGGGCTGGCGTCCCTCGGCGCGACCGCATGCTCTCTTCGACGCAGCACGGTACGGATCCGTGCCAGCAGTTCCCGAGGATTGCACGGCTTCGCCAGATAATCCTCGGCGCCGATCTCCAGCCCGATGATCCGGTCGATGTCACTACCGACCGCAGAGAGCATGATGACTGGCGGCGCACCGGCGGCTTGCAGACCCCGTAATGCCGTCAGGCCATCTTCACCCGGCATCATGACGTCCAGCACGATGAGGTCCGGGCGTTGCTTGGCCATTGCGGCCCGCATCTCCACCGGATCGCTGGCGACGGTCGTCAGGAAACCGTTCTTCTCAAGGAACGACGAAATGAGCTTTCGAATGCCTTCGTCGTCATCGACGATGAGAATGCGAGTGGCGAGGTCCATGTGGATTACATTGGCAAGCATGGCCGCCAATTGCCAGCCCGGGCTTTCGGGCATTTGTCCGGTATGTGTCTGCACCGCCGATCGATGAATCGGCTGTCTGGAAAATAACGGGACATTCCGGGGCAAAGCGCCGGGTCGATCACAGCCTCATCGGAGTGATCGACATGAAGATTGACACCAAGAACCCCTTTTTCATTGCCGCCGCGAGCTTTGCCGCGACGGCAGCCGTCCTTGGCGCCGCCCATGCCAACGCGCAGGTGATGCAGGTCGATGAGAACGGCGCGATCTCGACCCGGAGCGGCACCGGTTATGTGACGTGGGACGACGGAGAGGCGACGCCTGCCGCCCCGATCGACGCGGCAATGACCGATGTGTCGGCGCGGCCGGTCCCGGCGGCCTTTGCCGGAACCATTGCCCGCGTCTCGGCGGATCAGGACATCAGTCCGGCACTGCTGGAGGCGCTGATCTGGCGCGAGAGCCGCTGGCGGCCGACCGCGGTGTCGCCCGTCGGCGCGCGCGGGCTGACGCAGCTGATGCCCGGCACGGCCCGTGCTCTGGGCGTCGATCCGCGCGACCCTGTCGCGGCCATCGAAGGCGGCGCCCGCTACCTTCGCCAGCAGCTCGATCGCTTCGGCGGTGACGTCGAGCGGGCGTTGGCCGCTTACAATGCTGGTCCGGGCCGCGTCATTCGCGCCGGCGGCATCCCCGCAATCGCCGAGACGCGCGCGTACGTCGCTGCGATCCTGAACCGTTTGTCCACTCCTTTGGAGAAGTGAAATGAAGAAGTATCTGATCGCCACTACCGCTGCCCTCCTGGCAGTTGCCCCCTCGTCGGCGTTCGCACAGTCGGTCGGAGGCGATCCCCAGGGTTCAGGCCCGATCGTCGCGGCGCTCGGCTGGCTGCAGGGGACGCTCCTCGGACATGTCGCGACCGCCGTTGCCGTGATCGCGGTCGCAATGGTCGGCTTCATGATGCTGACCGGCCGGCTGAACTGGAAGTTCGGCGGAACGGTCATCATCGGCTGCTTCGTGCTCTTCGGCTCGGCAGCGATCGTCGCCGGCATCCAGTCCACCGCAAGCATCGCGGGCTGACCGGTGGCCAGCCTCAAGCGCGTACCGGTCTTTCGAGCGCTCACGCGACCGCAGATGTTCGGCGGGGTCACCTTCTCGTTCTTCATCGTCAACATGGCGGTCACGACCGAGGCCTTCCTGGTGACCGGCAGCTTCCTGTCGCTGCCGATCGCGCTCGTCGTGCACGGCATCGGGTATTTCGCCTGCCTGCGCGAGCCGCGTGTCTTCGACCTGTGGCTGACCAAGGTCAGCCGCACGCCCCGTGTGCGCAACTGGAAGCGCTGGGGCTGCAACTCCTACGAACCCTGAAGGACAGAACGTCATGCGTAAGTGGATGGGACCGGCAGCTTGGGGACCACGCGAGGCAAAGGCGGGCGACCGCCTGCCTTATGGCCGCCTTGTCGACGAGCAGACCCTGGCGTTGCGCGACGGCGCCGTGATGCGGACGATCGCCGTGCCGGGCATCGGGTTCGAAACGGAGGATTCGGAGCAGCTCGACCATCTGCTGGCCGTGCGCGAGACGATGTTGCGCAGCGCACTCGATGCGCGGTTCATCGTCTATCATCACGTCGTCCGGCGCCGGGTCGAGGCGACGCTCGCAGAGGCGGGAGATGATCCGTTTTCGCGCGAACTCGATCGACGCTGGAATGCGATCCGCGCCTCACGCCGCCTCTATGTCAACGACCAGTATCTCACGATCCTGCGCCGCCCGGCACGCGGCAAGACGGGCTGGGCGGAGAAGCTGAGTCGCCGCATCAACGGCCAGGGCGACCCAGAGCCCGGCACGATCCGTGAACTCGACACCGCCATCACGGCCCTCGTCGCCGGACTGTCAGGGTATGGCGCCCGGGTGCTCGGCGGTTATGACGGCGCGGGTGGTCGCTGCTCCGAGCCGTTGGAACTCCTGTCGGCGCTCTACAACGGGGAAAGCCGTCCGGTGCTGGCGCCGGCAGGAGACGTCGATTGCGGGCGATATCTCCCCTATACCCGGGTGAGCTTCGGCCTCGACGCGATCGAGACGAGGGGCGCTGGCGACCGCCGGTTCTCGGCCATGGTGTCGATCAAGGAATACCCCGATGCCACGCGCGCGGGGCTGGTCGACAATCTGCTACGTCTGCCCAACGAACTGGTGCTGACCGAAAGCTTCGCGCCGGCCGACCGCCAGGTCGCACGCGAGCGGATCGACCTCGCGCTGCGCCGGCTGAAATCAGCCGACACCGAAGCGGCGGCTGAACGGGCCGAGATGATGACGGCACGCGATGGCCTGGGCGCCGGACAGATCGGCTTCGGCGATCATCACCTCTCCCTTCTGGTTCGCGCCGACACGCTGCCGGACCTGGAGCACGCGGCGGCGCAAGCCGGGGCCGCGCTGGCGGATATGGGAACGATCGCGGTTCGCGAGGATGTCGGCTTGGAGCCGAGCTTCTGGGGGCAGTTTCCGGGCAACGAAACCTACGTCGTTCGCCGCTCGCTGATCTCGACGGCCAATGCCGCGGGTTTCCTCTCGCTTCACGGTTTCCCCCAAGGTCGCGCGAGCGACAATCATTGGGGCGACGCGGTCAGCGTCCTCGAGACCACCAGCGCCACGCCCTATTTCTTCAACTTCCACGAAGGCGACCTCGGCAATTTCACGGTGATCGGCCCGTCGGGGTCGGGAAAGACGGTGGCGCTGAACTTCCTCGCGGCACAGGCACAGCGCTTCGGGCCGCGGCTCGTCTTTTTCGACAAGGATCGGGGCGCCGAGATCTTCCTGCGCGCGATCGGCGGCCACTATGCCCGGCTCGTCCCCGGTGAGCCGACCGGCATGAACCCGCTCGCGCTGCCGGGAACGCCCGCCAACCAGGCCTTCCTGCGCGACTGGCTCGCCGTGCTGCTGAACGCCGAAGGTCCGGAAGAGCTGGCGACGATCGCGGCAGCGGTCGCGGCGGCCTATGATCACGATGTCGCATTTCGGCGTCTGCGCTACCTCGGCGAACTGCTGGGCGGCGCGCGACGTCCCGAAGCCGGCGATCTCGTGCATCGGTTGCAGCCCTGGATCGGCTCCGGCGAGCACGCCTGGCTGTTCGACAATGCCTCGGACCGGCTCGATCTCGATGCACGCACGCTGGGCTTCGACATGACCCAGCTGCTCGACAATCCGCGGCTGCGGACGCCCGCCATGATGTACCTGTTCCATCGCATCGACGAGCGGTTGGACGGATCGCCGACCACGATCCTGATCGATGAAGGCTGGAAGGCGCTCGACGATCCGGTCTTCGCCTCGCGTATCCGCGACTGGTTGAAGACCTTGCGCAAACGCAACGCGCTCGTCGGTTTCGCAACGCAGTCGGCCGGGGATGCTCTTGGCAGCAGCATCGCGTCGGCAATCGTCGAACAGACCGCGACCATGATCTTCATGCCCAACGCAAAGGCGAAGGCGGAAGATTACTGCACGGGCTTCAATCTGTCGGAGCATGAGCTGGCGCTCATCCGCGCGTTGCCGGCGGAAAGCCGATGCTTTCTCGTCCGGCATGCCAACCATTCGGTTGTGGTGCGGCTCGACCTCACGGGCACCGGCGAGATGCTGATGGTCCTGTCCGGTCGGGAAGCGACGGTCAGGAAGCTCGATGCCATCAGGGCCGATGCCGGTGATGATCCGGCCGCCTGGTATCCGCGGCTCACCGGTGCAGCATGGCCCGGCGGTCCTCCCGAGCATGAGGCCCCGTGGTATATGGAGGCAGCAGAATGAACGGTTGTGGGTCTTTCGGGGCGGATGGGCCCGACGGCATCGGGTCCGCCCTGCGCGTGATCGACTGCCAGACGGCGCAGGGAACCGCGCACGCGTTCGACCGCCTTTTCGGCGCGAATGGCGGATTGCTGCCGGCACTGACCATCCTGCTCACGCTCTACGTGGCCTGGATGGCGGTCGGTCTCCTTACCGGGCGGGCGCGGATCGGCCTCTCCGGACTGACGCCGCGGATGCTGACGCTGGGCGCGGTGCTGACATTCGCGACGTCCTGGACCGCGTATCAGAGCGTCGTCTGGAACCTTCTGGTCGGCGCTCCCGATCAGGTCGCTGGTTTGTTGCTTGGGACACACGGATCAGCGACGGCATTGTTCGGGGATCGCCTCGATCGCCTGTTCGGCGCGGTCGCAGAGGCGGCGCAAGCCGCGCAAAAGGCGCAAGCGCAGGACGCGAAAGGATGGCAACCCGCCGACCTCCTGTGGCTTTCGACCATGTTGCTGCTGTTGGGAACGGCCGGCGTGCTCATCACCGCCAGGATCGCGCTCGCCGCTCTGCTGGCGCTCGGACCGATCTTCCTCGTCCTGGCAATCTTCCGCGGCACGCGGGGCTTGTTCGAGGGCTGGGTCAAGGCCGCCGTTCTGTTCGCTGTCGTTCCCTTGTTCTCGGTCCTGATCGGCGGGGGAGCGATCATCATTCTCACGCCGGTGGCGGAGAATCTCGGATCCGAGCCGACCATGCAGCAGGCGGCGGCCGTCTTTCTCGGCGCTGCGGTCTATTGCGCCTTGATGACGATGGTTCTGAAGGTGGCCGGACAACTCGTTGCGGGATGGCGTCTGGCCGGTGCGGGCGAGGAGCGGGATGCCGATCGAGCAGCCCCCTCGATCGCGACCCCCGCACCGTCCTCGAGCATCTTCATGCCCTCCGCTCAAAGTGCCTCGCACCCTGGCCAAGATGAACGGGTGCGTGCTCTGACGGCGGCGATCGCGTCCGCGCCGACCGCGCAGGGCGTGATCTCCGCAGCGGGAGTCGGATCTGCCGGGCGCGCCTCCGAACGCGTGGTTGTCGCGCCGGTGGCGCCCGCGAGCAATGTCGTTGCCTTGCGTCCAATGACGAGTGCGGCGCCGCGAGCATCGGCCTTGGGACGATCGATAGCCGGGGCATCCCGCCCCCGCTGACGATGGAGGATCGAACGCGTGGAGAAGCGCTCTGGTCATGCTGGCGGCCAGGGCGCTTCCTCATGTCCGCAAGAGCGCCGTGCCGGACACAACATTTCCGCCGACCGGCAATGCCCGGGACAAAACATCCGGACAAACCAAAGCACCGATCACGAGGCAGCGTGCCATTTGAAGAGGAAGACACGCATGAAGACGATCCTGCTCGCGCTGGCGGCCAGCGCATCGGTTCCCGCCCTGGCATCCGACCCACGGATCGCTACGAAATTCTATGACGAGGGACGCGTGGTTCGCTTCGAAGGCCGTGCCAACCTTCAATCAACGATCGCCTTCGGCGAAGGAGAGCGGATCGAGAATGTCGCGATCGGAGACTCGAGCCGCTGGCAGGTGACGCCCAACAAGCGCGCCAACGTCTTGTTCATCAAGCCGGTCGCCATATCGGCGCGGACCAACATGACGGTCATTACCGACCGGCATACCTACCTGTTCGAACTGGTCGCCTCGCCGCGCGCGCCCTCGACCTATCTGCTGCGGTTCACCTATCCTGCACCGCCACCAGCGCCTCCGGCCCCCGAGCCCAAGGAAGCAGTCCAGGTGGCTGCAACGCCGCCTGTCCCGGCGACGCCCCTGCAGCTCCACTTCGGCTGGGCCGCAAAGGGCGACAAGGCACTGATGCCCGAACGCAGCTTCGACGACGGAAACTCCCTCTATCTCTCCTGGCCGCAAGACCGGCCGGTGCCGGCGGTACTGACCATCGGCCCTGACGGCACGGAGGGGCCGACCAACTTCGCCGTTCGTGGCGACTATATCGTCGTGGAGGGTGTGCCGACCCGGGTCGTCCTGCGCTCGGGCAAATCAGCCCTCACTCTCGCGGCACCCACGCCGGCGAGATCGACCAGCCCGATCAACCCACAGACCCAGACGGCGGAACGTTGATATGAGCACCAACACCCTGACGCGCTCCACCGGCCTGGTTCCGTTCGCTGGATTGGAGGATCCGCGCCGCTCGATGGACGAAGGCGCCCTAGTCGCTGCCAGCAACAACGGCTTTCCGATCGTCGCGACGCGCGTCGCGCGCCGCGATCGTGCGGGACTCGCCGCAGGGGCAGCCGGCGCCTTGCTGCTCGGAGGGCTCACCCTCTGGTCGATGAGCGGCACGACACCGCATCCGGCGGCGCCCGTTGCCAAGGCGCCGGCTCCGATCAAGGCGGCGGTCCCTATTCAGCCGGCAGCACCGGCGGTGCCCATTGCTCCACCGACCGCTGCACAGGAAACGGCGATTGCGCAGGCAACCCAACCCGCGACGGCCGCGCGGAGCGGCGTCGATGCCGCGCATTCACCGGTGATGGTGTGGGATACCTCGGGCGCGCCCGAAGTGGGCGCGTCGGCACCAACGGCGGTCGCTCCCCCCAGTCCCACCAAGATCACCGCGCCGCAGCCGCTCTCCGACAATGAGTCGTTCGCCACGCGGATGGCGGATGGTGGGGCCGACCAGGCCAGCGCCACCCGCATCGTCGATCCCGCCAACACCGTCACTCAGGGCACCTTGATCCCTGCGGTGCTCGAGACCGCGATCGATAGCGATCTTCCGGGCTATGCCCGTGCAGTCGTCAGTTCGGATGTCCGCTCCTTCGATGGAAGCCGTGTTCTGGTCCCGCGGTCGTCGCGGCTGATCGGCCAGTACAAGAGCGGCCTCGCGGCCGGACAGACCCGCGCCTATGTCATGTGGACCCGGCTGATCCGTCCCGACGGCGTGACCGTCCAGCTGGCGTCGCCCGGCGTCGAATATTCGGGTGCCTCCGGCCTGACCGGAGAGGTGAACAGCCATTTCATGAAGCGCTTCGGCGCTGCGACATTGCTGTCGGTCGTCGGTGGCATCGGCGCGCTGGCGAGTAGCGGGACGTCGCTGGTGCTGTCCGGTGGCACGAGCGCCGCCTCCGTGGCGGCGCAGCGGGATGCCCAGATACCGCCCACTATTCGCATCCGGCAGGGCCAACCGATCCGTGTGTTCACGGCGCGTGATCTCGATTTCTCAACCGTTGGCGGGAGTGTCCAGCCATGACGTCGACCGCACATCTGCGCCTCCCTGACCCGGCGATCGGGGGCGATGTCGTCCCGCTGCGTGGCACGACCGATGTCTACCTCGCCGCCTATCTGGCGCCGTTCGCCTCTTGGTTCGCCGATGACACGGTTACCGAGATCCTCGTCAACGAGCCGGGGTTGGTGTGGATCGAGGCAGGCGGGACCATGCGTCGCGAAAAGGTGCCGGCGATCGACGACCAGGCGATCCGCCGTCTTGCCGAGCAGGTCGCGCGCGTCAGCCACCAGGGGATCAACCGCGAGCGACCGCTTCTTGCGGCGACGTTGCCGGACGGCACCCGCGTTCAGTTCGCCGGGCCGCCCGCCACCCGGGGGCACTGGGCAATGGCGATGCGGCGACATCGGCTCGTCGAAACGACGCTGGACGCCTATGCACGGCCGCGGGACGGCGCGGCTCAGGCTGTCCCACCGGAAGCGGATGCGGCAGAGGATCCGATCGGATATCTCCGCGCGTGCGTCGCCGCGCGTCGCACCATCCTGATCAGTGGCGGCACCTCATCGGGCAAGACGACATTTCTCAACGCGCTGCTGCGTGAGGTGTCGCCGGAGCAACGGATTGTGATCGTCGAGGATACGCCCGAGATCCGCTTGGCGGGCGGGAACGGCATCGGTCTGCTCGCGGTCAAGGGAGAGACGGGGGAAGCGCGTGTCACCACGGACGACCTGCTGCAGGCAGCGTTGCGGTTGCGCCCCGATCGGATCGTGTTGGGCGAGCTTCGCGGCGTGGAGGCGGTAAGCTTCCTGCGCGCGATCAACACCGGCCACCCCGGCTCATTCTCCACGATCCATGCCAACAGCCCGGCGGGTGCGCTGGACCAGCTCGCCTTGATGGTGATGCAGGCCGGTCTCGGTCTTAGTCGGATGGATACGCTCGCCTACGCCAAGTCGGTGATCGATGTGGTCGTCCAGCTCGATCGGCAGGATGGCCGGCGGGGAATCGCCGCGGTGACGCCGACGAGCAATCTTTGAGACACAACTGCAAGCAAGTAGGGACGAGAGGAGAAAAGAGATGGGTTCGATGAGCATGGTGCATTGGGTTGTCGTCGTCGCGGCAATGACCTTGTTGTTCGGCGGCGGCCGTATCGCGAGCAGCATGGGCGATCTGGGCAAGGGTCTGAAGGCTTTCCGGCGTGAGATGGCGGACGCAGAAGCAGCTCCGCCACGACTGGAAGCGCCGGCTGACCATTGATAGCATTGCATCGTGGCAGTGACGGAACAGGCAGGACGGCGCGATCGTAGGCTGGGGAGGTTCTCCGGCCCGCCGCTGATCGTCCGGTTCATCGGCTTGGTCGTCGGCGCGCTGATTGCTGCGCAGCTGGTGACCTTGCTGTTGACACTTGTCCTGCCGCCAGCCCCGCCACGCGAATATGCCCTCGCCGATATCGCGGCCGCGCTGCGAAACGAAGATCAGGCGGGCGACCGGTTCGACAGGGTGGTACAGTCCGGTCCACCTGATCTTTCTACGCAGGGTTGGTTCGTCTCGGAAAGCTCGCGTGACAAGCTGGCCGGTCTTCTGCGCCGGCCGGTGGCCGACGTTGCCCTCGGCTTCTATACGCAATTGCCGGTCGGAGGCGCGGTGGAGCCGGTCTCGGCGCCCGACCGCCTGCCTGATGACGCCGAGCGCCAGAGAGGTGCGGCGGCGGAGCCGATCGCGCCTCCGGCGGCGCTAGCAGCGGCGGCGATGCAGGAGGCGACGCTTGTTCCGGCCGTACTCTTCGAGACGCGCGCAGTGATGACGCCCGCTGCCTTGCTGCAGGTTGGCCCCGGAGGTCCGCCCGGAGGCGGCTTCCCCGGGGGAGGGCCGCCTGGGGGCGGCTTCCCCGGTTCCGGTCTTCCTGGCGGCGGTTTTCCGCAGTCGCTCCCGCCGGCGGGGCGTCCGCAAAGCCAAGTGCCGCTCCCACAAGTCCCCAGGCAGCCTCAGATCGACCGGCAGCCGCTGTCAATGCCCTCGGCGTCGAGCCCCGCTCCCAGCACCGCGCAAGGGGCCTCCGCAGGTCCCCCGCCTCAGTCGGCGTTGCCTACGGTCCCCTCGCAGGCAGGGCCGCCGACCGGATTGAACGGTCCACAGTCGCCCGGTGCGATTGGCGGCTTGCCTCCACAACTGCCGCTAGTGCCGGACGTCACGCAGGGTCGTCGCGGCGACCTGCCGGTCCCGCAAAGCGCACCGACGGCGACACGGACGCCGACGTCAAGGTCTCTCAGCGAGGCGCTGGTAGCCCCTGAGGCCTTGCTTCCGAACCGGACGGTGCCGATTCCCGCGACCCCAGCGATCTCGCTGCCGGAGGAGGCCGCAAGCCCGACGACCGACGCTGCGCCGGTCGTGGCGCCGGCACCTGCGCCGATCGGCACGCCGGTGCCCATTGTTCGACCATCGACGGGGTTCTTCGGGCTTGCACCGTCGCCTTTCGTGGAGGGCGATTTCATCGCCGGTGTTCGGAGACCGGATGGTCGTTGGGTGGTCGTCAGTCCGCGGGCCGAAGGCTTCCCGAACGCCTGGCAGCGACGCGTCGCGCTATGGTTCTTGCTGTCGCTGCTCGCGGTCGCGCCGATCGCATGGCTGTTCGCACGACGCATCGTTGGGCCGCTCAACGATTTCGCCTATGCAGCGGATGTACTGGGGCGCGACCCAGGCGCGGCGGTTCTGCCCCTTGACGGACCCGCCGAGATCGGTCGAGCAGCGCATGCCTTCAACCAGATGCAGAGCCGTCTTCGCAGCTTTGTCGACGATCGGACCGCCATGATCGGGGCGATCAGCCATGACCTGCGGACGCCGCTCACTCGGCTTCGATTCCGAATCGAGGATGTGCCCGACGATCAGCAGGAGGGATTGCGCGAGGAGGTGGCGGAAATGGAGGAGATGATTTCTTCCGTGATCGCGTTCATGCGGGACGCGTCCATCCCCAACGCGAGGGAACGCCGGGACTTCGCCGAATTGGTCGATGACGTGATCGAAGACGCGACGATGTTGGGAGACGTGGAAACAGGTCGACTTGAAAGCGCGATCGTCGACATCGATCCTTTGGGGATGCGCCGCGTGCTCGACAACTTGCTGACCAACGCAATGAAGTACGGGGGAGGGCACACCCGTGTGGCGCTGACGGTTGAGAATGATATCGCCATCGCCGACATCATCGATAACGGCCCCGGGGTTCCCGACAGCGAGCTCGAGCGGATTTTCGAACCCTTTTATCGTAGCGAGGCGGCGCGGACCTCCGGTCGGGAGGGCAGTGGTCTCGGCCTGGCCGTGTGTCGCTCGATCGCACGGGCCCATGGCGGTGACGTTGCGCTGTTTCGTTCGGCCGATGGCTTCACGGCTCGCGTGACTCTGCCACTCGCTTTCACCGACGATCGCCGGGCCGCGTGACGTTGGTTCTACATCGGCTGTCCTATGTCTGTGCGGCGCTGGTAACGGCGTTTTTCGGGTATCCAGGGGCCGCGGGTGCGCAAACCGTGGAAAACGAAGGCGAGAGTACGACCGAAGCTGGGGTGCGATCGTCGCAAGCGCCTGATCAGGACCCGCCATCTCAGCCAGACTGGATCGCGACGGTCAGCGCCGGGGTGATCGATCGCGACGGTGACGCCACCAGGCCGTTCTTCGTAGGCGGCCTCAGCCGGCGGCTCGGACGTGGCTATGTTCGCGTTGCGGCCACAGAGTTCCGAAGCGCGCTCCGCCAGATCGATGCGGTGCTCCCCTCTCGATATACCATCGTGTCCGCTGGTGTCGGCGGCACCTTCGGCAGTTGGTTCGTCGATGCGTACGGCTCGATCGGTCGGCAGAAATATGGCGGCGTGACGACGAATCTCGGGACGCGCGAGAGTCAGGTTGGCGATAGCAGCGGCATCTACGGCGCTGCCGTGAGCGGCGGCCGCTTCGTCGCCCTCAGCCGCCGTCTCTACCTGACCCCGAGCGCGGCTATCCAGTACAGCGCCAGCAGAGCACTGCGTTCAACGATCTCGATGCAGGGGCCGCTGGACTATGAAACGGACGAGCGAGCCTGGACGGGTAGCGCAACGCTCAGGCTGGATCGATATCTCGGAGGTTCGAACCAGCATCTTGCCGGCCTGTCGATCAGCCGTGTTCAGACGAGCAACGGTGCAACCGCCCTATCGGCAGGCGGCGGGCCGGGGGTCAGCGCAACGACGGTGAGCGTGGCCGATGGCTGGTTCATCTTAGGATCCTCGGCAGCCATCCGCGTTGCGCCCCGGCTGTGGCTGGACGGTGCTCTCAACCGGACTTTCGGGGCCCAATCCGGCAATTATGTCGTCGGCTCGCTTGGCCTGAGGATCGGGTTCTAATCGCAAGTATCGTGGACGCGGTCGTGCCGGCGCTCGGCGCGTTTGACGGGTTCGGAGACAGTCGGAGGGAGGGCCGGTGGTTACGGCTGTCGACCGTCCACGTAGTTTGCCGTGAACTGCTCGACCATCGCCATGAACGTCGCGCGTCGTTCGGCGACCGCCGTTCTGATGCTCGTCAGCTCGTTCGCCAGTGCGGCAGGGGCCTGCTCATCCAGGCGACGACACCGCCCCTCATCGATCCCCTCGGCACACACGACCATGTCACCGAGGAACTCCTGGTCGATAACGCCGACCGTCGTGAGCCTCGCGATCAACAGCGCAAGTGCGTCCATGACGACGAGCGTCTCGATCTGCGTTTCGCGGATTTGCTCTGTCAGCTCAACGATCAGCCGTTCATCCATCTTGCCCCCGATCGATACCCCGATGACCTACGCCTCTGCGTTGACGGGAAAGTCGCTGTAGGCGTCGTTCGGCCAGACGAAATCGGTGTAGGTCAGCATGACACTGAAGGAGAGCGACCGGACCTGGTGCCACCACCCCACGGGGATGAAGAGAGCATCGCCTGGCGCCAGATCCACGACCATCCTCTGCGCGGAGGCCGCCATCGGAAAGCGGCGGATTGCTGCCGGGTCCTCGATGTCATGCACGTCGCTGAACACGTGTCGGGTATTGGCGAGTTTGTCGGTTTCGCCGGGCGGCAGGAGATGCAGCCGCTTGGTGCCCACGATCTGCACCAGCAGGTTGTTGGTGAGATCGTGATGGAGGGGCGTGAATGTGCCGGCCGGTCCGATCCACAACATGCCCGGTCGGCCGGTAAGATAGGGGATCCATCCGACGTCGCGCTGCAAGGGAGCGAAGGCCTTCTGGTTCGCCTCGCTGTTATAGGCGGTGATGTAGGCGTCATTGCCTCCATCTCCGCTGGTGACCTCGGCGATATAGCGATCGAACGGCATCATTTGTGTATGCCGATCCTTGGCAAGCTCGAAGTCGCTCGCGGCATTCCGACCGCCCTGGAAGGTTATCGGCGTGTTGCCGATCCGCTCCGCGAGCCGCTGCGACGTCCAGTCCCGGGCTGCAGGCCATGACGCGGCCAGCCCCTCAAGAACGACGGGACGACCGGTCGCATAGAAGAGGTCGAGGAATGCCTCTGGCGACGGCGCGGAGAGGCGCGGGATCGATCGTGGCGCCGGGCTCAACGCCCTTTGTCGCTCATCAACACGCGCCAGCCATGCCTGCCGAGCGGTCGACCGCATCCCCGCCTGTGTGGCGGCGGGCCCCATGGGCATCGTGGCGTGCTGGGAGACGAGCAAGCGGGTCGGAAGGCCGGGGAGGGTCTGCTGCGGAGGGGCGGCGCGCGACGCTTCGAAGCCGATGTTGCGAAGGGTCATCGCCATCACGTCGGCATCCAGCGCCGGACCAGCATAAAGCGGCATGCGAGGCGCAGGCTTCCTCTCGGCAAGAAGAGGGCTAGCCGGCATCGGCTTCGCCGCTTTGCCACGAACCGGGCAGCGCGGCACCGTGTCTTGGCTCGCGAATGAGGAAAGCCGCAGCTTGGACTCGTGATCCGCTGCACCTGGTTCGCCATTCGGATCGACGCCACGATAATATAGCTTCTGCCACTTGTCCGCCGGCGCGGTGGGCTGGGTGCGACGGACATGTTCCTGGAAGGCGTCTCGCGAAGCGCTCCACTGCGAGAACGCTGAGTCGAGCTCGGGCGCGTCAGCGAGAGGCCGGATCACCGGCCGAACCTCGTCGAGGACGCCGCGCTGCACCGGGAACAGGAAGCAGAACGGCTCATCTTCCTCGAAGCGCACCCACTCACGCGCGCGTGTGAAGCGCCAGTTCATCGTGAAGGTGTAGGGCGACCAATCCGTTTCGATGACCCCGGCAAGCGGCGCGAGGCCATGTTTGGCGGCGTTCGGGGGACCGCCGACCCAGAGATTCCAGCCCGGCGAGGTTCGAAAAAGCCCCTCGACGTGGAAGGTGATCGTGCCGGCACCGAACAACGAGACCGGACGGTGATGCGCGCTGGCGTCGGTATCGAACTGGAGCTCGACCGCATCCGCGCCCTTTCCCCCGTTCCAGCGCGCACGAAAGCCGCACGGTGAGCCGATCTCCCAGCCATGCGCGTTCGCGATCGCCAGCGGTAGACAGCGATAGGCGAAGCTTTCCGGCGTGGCATCCATCCAATCGCGCTTCGGCGTTGCCGGCCTCAGCCGCGGTGCCCAGCTCGGATGCACGTAGCAGGTCAGTTCCACCGGCCCCTCGCTCAAAAGCTGTACCGGATCGATGCGCGCACCTGGCGGGGTTCGACCGGGTGTAGGTGATAGTCGTCGACGCCCTCCGCTGGCTCGCCCGGCAGGCGCGACGCGTAGAAATAGGTGATGTCAGCGTCACGACTGTCAAAGAGGTTCAGGACGTCGATGCCGAGCCGCGCTTTTCCAATCGTGTAATAGGCGCCGGCGTTGACGAGGGTGGTTGGCCTCGATCGCGCGCTATTGTCTTCGATCAGCGGCGCGGAGCCGAAATGACGCACCCTGGCAGTGATGCTCAACGGCCCGGTCGGCGTCCAGGTCGCGCCACCAGACAGCACCTCTCCAACCGCGTTTGGAATGCGATCTTCCCCGGCGGCAACGCCGCGGAAACGGGCATTGGTGAGCGCCCCCTGCGCGTCGAGCACCAGCGTCGGCGACGCGCGCCAGAACAAGGTCGCCTCGGCACCGTAGCGTCGCGATGCCGCGTTGGGTTCGGTCGAACCGGCGTCCCCGACGAAAACCAGCTCGGAGGCGAGCGTCAGATGATAGGCAACGAGCGTCGCCGTGATCGATCGGGTCTCCAGTCGCGCGCCAAGCTCCTGACCACGCGCACGGACAAGGAGTGGGACGCGATCGGCCGCGACACCGGTCGCCGGGTCGACTGTCACCGTCGCACCGCGCGCGTCGTTGGAGTGATAGCTCTCCCCGTAGTTCGCATAGAGTTCGAGCGTGGGCATCACCCGCCACGCGAGCGACGCTTTGGGTGCGAGCAAGGCGTCCGATCCCGATCCGCTGTTGGCAGCGAGGTCTGACCGCACGTCGTAGCCGTACATGGCGAGGTTCGCACCAAGGTGCAGGCGCAACGACGGCGCAAGGTGCGTTTCCATGTCGCCCCAAAGGTTCGCACTGCCCTCGTCGACCCGGTCCTGGCGGATGCTGCCAGTCCGACGCCCTTGCGTGCTGGTGTAGAGCCCGACCCGCCCGATCAGGTCATACCGGAGGTCGGCACCTAGCCTGAATGTAGTCGGACGACCGAGCACTTCGCCTTGCGCGAACGCGTGCTGCAGTGAACCGCCGAAGATGCCGCGCCGGTCGGCCTGCTGGAATTGGTCGCCGTTGACGGGATCGTTCAGGTAATAGGTGAAGTTTGAGGTAAGGCCGAAGTCGTAATAGGTCGCGAAGGCGGTCGCTCGTGTCCCGCCCGCGCGCCATTCGCCGACTGCATCGAACCGTGTCGTCCGCCCGCCCAACGTCGGATCGATAAAACCGAAGCGAGAGATCGCGCCGCTTTCGATCGCCCGCAGCGGAACCTGGTCGGTCGATGTCCACGTCGCGTGATAGGCGTCGAGCTTGATACTCCAACCGGCAGTGTCGCTGCCGTGGCTGAGCTTCGCAAGCGCATTGATCTTGCGGAGGTCTTCGTCGAGCACCCAGGGCCCATTACTGAGGGTGCCGTCAAGCGCGAGAAGAAGCGTAGTGTTGCCGATCGCACCGCTACCCGCGGCCAGCACCCGGGCATAGCCATAGCTCCCGACAGTCGCTTCCGCGATCGGTCGCGCAAGCGCGTCGGCGGTCTTGAAGCGGACGGTCCCTGCCGCAGAGAAGTCACCGGCCTCGGCCGCATACGGCCCCTTGCCATAGTCGATCCGTTCGACCAGCTCGGGGATCAGGAAGTTGAGGTCGAGATAGCCTTGGCCGTGACCATGACTGCGCATGTTGATCGGTACGCCGTCAACGAAACCGGCGAGATCGGTGCCGTGGTCGAGGTTGAAGCCCCGAAGAAAATACTGGTTCGCCTTGCCGGTGCCCGAATGTTGGGTCGCAATCAGACCCGGAACGTTTTCTGCCAGCTCGCCGACCCGCGAGACGGGCCGGTTGGCGAAATCATCATAGCCGACGGTTCCCTCGGAACCGCTGGTCGCAGTTCCGATCTGGGGCAGCGCGCGACCATAGACGACGATTTCACTGTCGGGCGCGTCCGGCTTCTCAGAAGCGGTCGTTTGTTGAGCAAGGGCCTCAGCCGGGATCACGCACAATGAGATCCCGGCGATCGCCGCCTTCATGCACCTCACGCCGACGGCTCGCCGCTTCTCTCGGCCCTCGCTCTGGCGAAGATGAGGATGGCTGCAAGCGCGAGCGCGACCACCAGCCACGGCGCAACACCGCTCAGTCCCTCCAATGCGGCGGACACCGGATTGGGCGATCCTGTTAGTCGCTCGATTGCCCAACCGAGCGACGCGGTCGCGGCAAAGATGGCACCCGCGATACGGAAGGGCGTGTAGCGGCCCGACCATGCGAGCAGCATCAACCACGGCACGACGGCCGCAACGACGAGGAGCTGCACGACCTCGATCCCGAGGTTGAAGCCGAGCACCGCGGCCGCCTTGTTCCACCCGTCGAGCCCGCCGCCCGCGATCACCTGGCTGAACGCGAGGCCGTGCACCAAGCCAAATCCGGCCGCCACCCAGGCTTCGCGGCCGTGCAAGAGCGGGCGCCAGGCATGAAGCGCGGACACGAAGATGGAGAGTGCGATCGCGACTTCGACCGGCGTCGTCGGGATCCTCACATTGCCGAACGCTCCGACGATCAGCGTGAGCGAATGGCCGAGCGTGAACGCCGTGACGAGCTTGGCAAGGCGGATCAGCGTGCGCCGGGTGCCGATATAGCTGCCCCAACGCCTGCCACCCTCACGAATCAGCGGTGCAGGCAGAAGAAGGGCGAGGAGGAAGAGCAGGTGGTCGGTGCCATCGGCAATATGGGCCATACCCAGTCGCAAGACGGCGACGAAACCGGTCCAGAACGATCCCTGCTTGCGATCGACGTCGATCCCGGTCGTGATGAAACGGATCGTTCCGAGCAGCTGTGGCTCACCGCCGAAAACGCCGTTGGCCCAGTCCGAACGGGCGAACACCAACACCGTGTGCGTCATCACCTCGTGATTGATGACGGAATAGTTGAAGCGGAAGCGGCGAACCGGCGCGCCGGGGGGAGGGGTCAGAGTTAGGTGGGCGATCAGGTCTGCGTGACCCTGGTCGAGACTTTGATCGATCTTGAGCGTGTCGACGCGAACCTGCCACGGACGACCGTCCGGGGCGACCGGTTTGACATGTTCGAGCAGATAGGCCGGGAGTTCGCGTCGATAGCGCTCCACCGTCTCATTCGGCTTGTCCATGATGGGGCGCTTGAACCCGAGCTCGAACTGGTCGAGCGGCATGTCGAGTTCGAGGCCGACATCGTCGCGACGGAAGTCGAGCAAGGCTGCGGTACCCGGCAATGCGTGGGCAAGCGCTGCCGCTCCCGAGATCAGGAGCATCAGCGCTGCCAGCCAGCGAACGTGACGAGAGATCATGTACCGCTGAAGTTGCTCGAGCCGTTGCCGAACTGGCCGCCATAATCGGCCACCTTATCGCGCCAGATGCTGTGGTAGTGGACCTGGCTGCTATACAGGACGCCTTGCTGCACGACGAATTCGATCCAGACGCGCGGGCCATCCACGCGGATGTAGGATCGCTGGCTGGAGGTGCCGGACGGGAAGGGGCCGAAGTCCGCGGTCCCGCCCTGACCCTTGGCATAGCCCACATAGGTCGAGGCGAGCTGGCTGCTGCTTTCGTACACGCCTAGCAGCGTGCTCGCGCGATCCGATGGCTGCGTGTTGACATAGGCCTCGATCATGGCGCGCACGAGCGCCTGGGTGGACGTGTCGAGGCTGCTGTACAGAAGTCCCCGCCCGGTGGTCGGATAGGCGAGCGAGCCGAAGTTGCTGTCCGAGTTGCCGTTCGCGCCCGCGACGACGTCGTTATACGTGCCGCTCAGCAGCGCGCCGGACGCGAAGGTGCTGCTGGCCTGCAGCGCTTGGGCGAGATTGTAGGCAGCTACGCGCTGGGTCTCCACCGGCGCATGCTGGGTGCCGCTCGTGGAGGCGGTGATGGATCCGTTCACGAGCACCGAGCCGGACGAGGTGACGACCCAGTTCGGTGGCTCGACGCCGATGAAGGCCGGCGAACCGGAGACATAGGTCCCGTTGTAGGTGATGTTGTACGCCAGATGGTGGCCGGCGATCTGCAGCATCCACGGCGAGGTCGTCGACGGCGTTCCGAGGATCGCAATCGAGTAGAGCCCCGAACCATAGCCATTGGCGTTCAGCACGTCGTCCGCGCGGCGGATCTCGTCTTGCGTCAGCTTCCCCGAGGCGCTGAGCGCGGTCGCCATGAGATTCTCGGCGGCGGTGAGCTGAGCGGTCGTCAGCGTCGACGTATTCAGCCGCAGCCCTTGGCGGTTACCGGGCAGATTGGTCCACTGGATGGCATTCGCGCGGGTAAACGTGAAGCGGACCGTGCTGGTCGTCCCGGCCGTGCTGGTCTCGGTTGTCTGCGTGCTGTTGAGCGTCCCTAGGAACGTGTTGGCCGCGGCGACGACGGCCGCCGTGCCCGTGCCTTGGCTGACGCCGGTACCCACGCCGTTCGCGCTCGAGGTGGGGGTGGGGGTCGGCGTTGGGGTCGGCGTAGGAGTCGGGGTCGGCGTGGGGGTGGGCGTCGGCGTGGGCGTCGGTGTCGTAACCGAGCCGGAGCTCGAACCGTCGCCGCAACTGGTCAGAGCGAGGAAAGACGCGAGAATGAGGTGCGAAGCGGTTGTCTTTAGAAGGCGCATATGATCCTCCATCCCTTTGGCCGTTTCCCCAGCCTTACAACTCTTTATATTCATCTATGTGTCAAACACTGCAACAATCGCCGTACGGTACGCTTTTGCCCTTGTAAGACTTGGCGAAAGCGCTGGCCCCTCTCACACCAAAGGGGTTACCGGGTCACCTCTGGGGTGAAGATATAGCCCTCGTTGCGGACGGTGCGGATGAGTTCCAGACTCCCGACCCTTCCCGACAACTTGCGCCGCAGGCGACTGATCTGCACATCGACAGCTCGGTCGAAATGCTCCCTGTTCACCCCTAGCGCGAAGTCCAGAAGCTGGTTGCGCGACAGCACCCGATGCGGTCGTTGAACAAAGGTATGCAGCATCCTGAACTCGCCATCCGACAGGCTTACGATCAGGCCGTTCGGATCGAACAGCGTTCGCGTCGTTGCATCCAATATCCATCCGGCGAATCGATAGAGCTCGCGTTCCGCGTCCAGGAAGCGTCGGACGCGCGCGGATGGACCCTGTCGCTCGCACCGGCGCAGAACGGTACGGATCCGCGCGACCAGTTCACGGGGATTGAGCGGCTTTTGCATGAAGTCTTCCGCCCCGATCTCCAAGGCGATGATTCCATCGACATCGGCACCGCCCGCGGACAAGGCGATGACGGGCGGCGCGCCCACTTGCTGCAGGTCGCGCAGGGCGGCCAACGAGTCTTCTCCCGGCATCATCAGGTCCAGGACGATCAGGTCGAAGGCATGCGACGCAAGAAGCTCCCGCATCGAAGCCAGGCGCGCTGCCTGAGCGCAGCCATATCCCTGCCGGCCGAGATGATCCGCCAGCACCATGCGAAGGCGATCCTCCCCTTCCGTGATGAGGATGTTCAAGCGGTCGGACAGGCCGGAGCCTTGACCGCACCCGCCTTGCACATGGGCCGGATCCATCGTGTTCGCCAACTTTCGTCGCCCGTCAGGAGGCGAGTTCGACGCTCAGCGCGTCTCTCAGCCTTTCGACAGCGGCGGCAGGCGCGACGGCGAGGCGAAGATAGCGGCTCGAGGAGCCGACCTTGTTCCCGCAGTCGCGGATGAAGATGCCGTGCTCGGTCAAAAGGCGCTCGCGCAGCTTGGCACCGCACACGCCGTCTTCGAGTTCCACAAAGAGGAAGTTCGCGGCAGACGGATAAACCTGGAGCATCGGGAGCGTCCTGAGCGAGGCCTCCATCGCCACGCGATCGGCGGCGGTCGCCTCCAGGCTCTCGATGAGGGCCTGTGGCCGAGCCGCCACCCATGAGAGCACGAAGGCGGCCAGACCGTTGATATTCCAGAAGGGCATCTGCCGGCGGAGCTTCGCCGCGGTGCGCTCGGAGGCGACGGCATAGCCGAGCCTGACGCCATGCAAGCCGAGTGTCTTGCCCATGCTCTTGACCACGATCAAATTCGGGTGATCCAGCGCCAGGCTGCTTGCGCTCTCGACGTCGGCGAAGTCGATGAAGGACTCGTCGATGATGATCGTCGACAGATCTGCCAGCGCCTCGACGATGAACGTGATTTCGTGAAGCGGCATGGCCACGCCGGTCGGATTGTTGGGGTTGCTGAGAATTAGGGTGTTCGCGCGAATTTCACGGACGTGCTGGATCACCTCCCGCGGATCGAGGCGGAAGCCATTTTCGCGGCGACGCAGCAAGAGATCGAAGGCCTTGCCATGCTCGCGCGGAAGATCCGTCCATTGACCGAACGTCGGGGCACAGGTGACGAGCGGTCCAGAGGCAGCCCGGACCAGTTCGGTGATGATCTCAGTTGACCCGTTCGCGACGACAATGGCACTCGCGGGAAGGCCGGTCAGCCGGGCGATCTGCTCCTGGTGAACCTCCGCATAGTCGGGGTAATATTTGGTGATTTCGTCTAGGCGACAACTGGCGTCCGCGAGGAGCCTGTCCTTGGGATAGTGAAGGTTGACCGGTACGCAGAAGTCTAGCAGCGGCCGATCGACCGGAGCCGCTTCGCGAACGGCGAAGAACGACGGATTGTGTGCCGAGCGCGAAAGAAGCTCAGTGGCGGCGGACATAGATACCTCCGGAAATGAATGCGTGGTCACCGACGATCGACACCGCGTCGCCGAGTTCTCGAATGATGAGTTCGCTGAGCAGCGACGGCTTCACTTCTCCGGGACGGTAGAGAATGCCGAGCACGGACCCGCTATGGGCGCAGTTCACACCCAGAGCGCCTGCCGATCGGGCGAGCCGCTCGACCTCCTCGAATGGCGGTTTGGGGAGGATCTGCTGGCTGAGCCGCGCACTCATAGTCGCTGCGTCGGCCAGTTGCTGAACGTCGCCGGTCACAAGACCGCGGCTTGCCAACGACAGCGCGTCGCGCACCTCGCGCTCATGCCGCGCATAGACCTTGTGCGCGCGCGCGCGGTCGAAGGCGACCGTATCGACGGAGCCACCGCAATCCAGGATCAGGACGCGCAACCCGGAAGGGGGAAGAAAGCAACGGAACACGCGGCCGCACAGGTGGCCGACATGCGCAACCCCCGGGATGTGCGTGCAATCCGATGGCTCGATCGCGATAAGCGATCGGCACACATCTGGGACGAGCGCCGTTGTGCCCAGATGATGCATGGCCGCTCCCATTGCGGCGACGAGATCTGCGGTGCTGGACGCCATGCCCTTGCCGGCAGGCAGGTCGCTGTTCAGCTCGATTTCCATCCCGTCGCATTCCGCCTCGGGAGCGCCCATCATCGTCAACAGCTGCGCGACTTTGCTGTGACGATCGGGATTGGCAGCGCGAATGCCAGGTCGCCTTGCGGAGCGAACGGTTGCTGTCGAAAAGCGATCGATCGGGCTGTTGATGAGGTAGTCGATCCCGTCGAGGCGGCCTTGAACGAACTCTCCGCACGTGCCTGGCGCCGCCCAGCTCATCGCGGGGCAATTCGCTGCGCGCGCCACTGTTCGAGATGCCCCCGTCATCATACTGGTCTGGTCAAAAAACATCATCGTCTCCGGTGATTTGCCGATGACGGTGGTGCCGCTCGCCCTTTTCGGGCGAATGTCCCGTTTGTGTCTCGCGACCTGACCCGCTTGGGTGGCGTAAGGGAGACGGAGGTAGGGTCAGTGCGGCTGACTGGCGAATACGTCCGTGGCTGACGGAGCCGAGGCGAGACAGGACGCGAGAGGATCCCGCTTCATCCTGGCCGGAAGTGAGTGCCGACACACGATGCTGGCACAGCAGGATGATCTACTTTAACCTGAGGGAGCCTGCGGAGACGCGGGTCGGGGCGTGGAAACCTCGAGTGTGAGGCTCAGGGGAAGGCCGCATGGGGAGCATTCGCGTCCGCCATGCAGCTCGCCCGCGGGGCGTCGTTCGCGCTGCGGTTTTCATCGCCACGTGTCTGAGCAGAGGGGCTTCGTCCTAGCGGAGACCGATCGCGCTCGTCATTGAGGGGCGGAGAAGGCGTTGAGGGACGCAAATTTCGGAGGCGGGCGTGCCACTACCGCCGAGGCGGCGACCAAGCTCGCTCTTGCACGATTGCGCATCGAAGAAGCACTTCTGGTGCTGGCGGACGCGGGCGTGATGCCGGCGGCTACGCATTTGAACGCGGCACTGGCGTGTATCGGCGCGGTCCCAGACGCGCAGTCGGGCAGGGACGCGGATTGCCCGACGATCGGGCCCGATCCAATTTTGGTTCGGGCGATCGGTGGCGCATTAGCCGTCGTCGGCACGGTTCTGGCGCGCGACGACCTTCTTCCGCTCGCGGAGCTGGGATCGTTACTCGGCCAGTTCGCGAGCGTGACCGAACACCATGATCCGGCGGTCGGCCTGATCCTAGCCAACTGGAGCGGCATGATCCTCGATGCCGCAGCCGAGATGGAACGACCGCAAGTCGATTGAGCCTAGATGTAACTGAAGGGGGCGGCTGTCGTCACGCGGCGCGCGGCATCGCTACGGTCGACGACAGCGGCGATTGGCGAACGGATCAGGAATCGGAGCGAATGGGACGAAGGGCATCCGCAGCGCGGTTGAAGTCGTGAAGCCAGCTGCCGATCGACGTCCGTGATTCCAGGGGAAGAGCGGCCTGGGCCGCCTGAAACGCGATCAGATCGGTTGGCGCTTCCGACACGATGCGATCAATCTCGTCCGGCGGCAGGAGGCCGCGTTCCCGGATGAATTCGGTGATGGTGCCGGGTCGCGGGATCGCCCCGCGGCGGCCGAGCACCGGCCGTCGCCATAAGCCATCGACGTTGCGAAGCCGGGGCTTGGCGCGCGCCTCCATGAGAACGATGACCCGCAATTCGTCGACGGCGAGCTCGATCACCTCGTCGGGCTTGATGCTCCCGCAGAAGAAGCAGCTCGACTTGGGAGGTATGGGCAGCCCCGCGGCGGCGATCCGCTGCTCGCAACGCGCGCGATCCCAGTTCCACTCACGCAGGGGATAGCGATAGATGAACCGGGGATCCTCACAACCGACCGCATGGCGGTAACGCTGCGTATCGCGCGGAGAAGCGTCGTAGCCGATCAGCTTCACGACCCGGTCACCGGCGTCCCAGCACCGCTGTGCAGGCTCCCAATCGTCCGTCCAGGCGTCCTGGGCACTCGCTTTCCATTTTTGCGAGCACGACCCACGATTGAAGACCACCGAGGGCAGCGTCGCATTGGTGAGCATGTTCTCCGCAATGGTCGCGTATGGCGGCCAGTGCTTGAAGTTGCGGGGCTGGTAGCGGACGATTTCTGAGACGATGCCGCGGTCCGCCATCCATGCCCGGAACATGGGGATGAAGGCATAGGTGCCACGTTTCTCCGACCCGGGATCGGCGAACAGCACCATGTCGATCGGATCGCCGCGCGCTGCCATCTCGACGATCATCGCAGTCGAATCGACGCCGGCGCCCCAGGCGGCGATGACGGGCGCCCGGCTCATGGAAACCGTACTCCAGCCTCGGTGAAGGTATGGTCATTCGCGCGGAGGGCGGCGTCGATCTCGGCGTCCGACGTCAGATGGTCGTACTCGCTTTCGAGCCGACGGTAGAGCCAGCGAGCAAGGTCTCGAATAGCCTCGATAACTTGGTCCTCGGCGGTGACGGTCGGGGTCTGCCCGGTGGGGCTCGCGCGCTCGACGGTGATCGTCATCGTATATTCGTGACAATAGCGACCTTGCTGCCGGATGAGCGCCTCCAGCTGGTAGATGTTGCGCCGTTGGATCGTCGCGAGCGTGTCCGCGACACGGTGCAGGTCGTTGTCGGTCGGCGCGTGAGCGCGGATCTCCGCGGTGGACCGCTTGGCATAGCGATAGCTTCCCTCGAAGCTCGCGCCGTCACCCTGGCTCGAAAAGCCGGAGAAGAGCACGCGCGGTTCCTGGCGCGTACCGCCGCCAAACAGGCGCACCGGTCGCATCGCGAGGTCAACGCCGATGATGCTGCAGACCGTTGCAAAGTCGTCGATGACACATTCGTACCAGTCGTCCGGGACGGCGTGCTGACGGCCCCAGGCAAGCGCGGTTTCGCGCGCCGAAGAGGCAAGCTCCTCGACCCGAAAGACCGGGGTGATGATGAACTCGGGCATGGAACACTCCTCACACCGGTAAAGGCCGGTGATCATTCAGCAGGGAGGGGAGGTCAGGCAGCGGCCTGGAGGGCCACGCCAGGCAGTCCGATCGTCATGGCGAGGCGTCGGGCGAATGCGGGGGCGTCGAGCAGTTCTGCAATCGGCGCTAGGTGGATCTTGCTCGCCGGTTCGCCACGACGGCACCGATTGAAGCTGATCTCGCTGGCGGGCAGGAAGCTTCGCGGCCTGACCCGGATCCCGATGTCGGGATGCCGCAATTCGGTCGTGCCATCCTCATCATCGGTGCCGAGCGCGCTGCCGATCCGGGCCAGCGCCACGTCGAGACCGATCGCCGCGGCGAGGCTGGCGAGCGCGCGACGGGCCTGACAGTGGAATGTCCGCTTGGCGATATAGTCTCCGCCGACACTGTGACCGGCGATGTCGAGCAAGGCCGGTACCGAAAGAACAGCAGCGCGATCGGCACCGCACGCGAGGCGCAGCTCCGCGCTGGAGGAAGGGATGCGATCTGCCACGCCGGCAAGGTTCCGAACCAACAGGAGAACGGCCGCGTCACGCGCGATCGGCTTCCCGGCACGTCGGCAGTCGTCGACCGCTGCGTTCAATGCGTGGAGCGCGGCGGGCAGCGTCTCCAGTCCCGCGGGCGCAAGCGCCTGATCGTGGCGGTAAGTTGTGTCGTAGAACATGATCTGACCTCCTCAGACGCCACTGCGCGTCCAAGCAGGCCGAAGGCTCCCTCTCCTCTACGGTGCCGAGCGATAGGCGCTATTCTATATCGAGGGGCGGAACCTCGAAGTCGGCAGCCTCGAAATAGGCGAGGACGGCGTCGATCGTGCCGAGGCGCTCGACATGGTCCCGGCCGATCATGACATAGTCATCCTCGCAGCATGGATAGCGCATAGGCTCGCCGGAGCCCGTATAGACGACGCGCTCCGCCCCCCACTGGCCGGCACAGGATCCGCTTGACCGCACGAAGGGGACGGCAACGTCGAGGCAAAATTGCTCGATGTCGTCGAACCTGCCTCACGCCACCTCGTGCGCCATTACGGTGAGGGGTTCGCCCGCGCTCAGTTGGGAAAGGTCGAACGGCTCCCCATCCCAGTCCTTCGACAAACCCTCCGCCTCGATAAGCGCCACGAGGTCGAGCAGTCTCGCTTGTGCAATGCGACCGCCGATGGTGACCGACGTCGAAACCCTGTCTGCCATGGTGTCACTCCTCACGAATGCGACGGTGATTGATGTTCGCTGATCAGCCGGTCATCCGGCCACGCCGTCCGAAAAAGACCACGTCTCTTACCCGAAGGTGACGCGCGGCTAGGGTGGTCCTGCCGTGTCGCCGAAGGCGCCGGCCGGCAGCCTCCAGGGGGCCATGACGATCGGCAAACGCCAGATCTCATCCTCTGCCTGGGCTAAAGCATCAGGATGGTCGAGCGCGGCGGCAAAGGGGCGGCCGCGATCGGCAAGCGCCGCCACGTCGAACGCACGGTGGATGGTCTTGCCGCTGAGCGCCTCTCGAGCTTGCACCCGCTGGAAAGCGACGGGGAAGAGGAGGCGCACCGTCGCCCACTGGTCAGGCGACCCGAAGATGCAGGTGCGGCAGGAGAGGCGACCCCAGCCCAGCACATAGGCCGGGTGGGGGCGGACGCCCGATCGTTCGACCGCAGCCCACACCTCCTGCTCGCTCCAGTCGTGGACCGGCCGCCAGTGATCGACCGAGCGGGTGAGTGTCGAGGTGCGGTGCCGCTCAAACGGCGCGTAGCGCGCGCGCGTCGAGCTCTCCTCGGCGCGCTCGCCCGTGACGACCAGCGACCGACCCTCAAGGAAGCGGGGCTGATTGCGGATTGCAGCGGCGAGGACATCGATCTTCAGGGCGGGGCTACACCAGCGCACGCGCAAATCCGGCGATGTCTGCGGAAAGAGCCCGCGCGTGCCGAGCGGCCCGTTTCCCCCGGCAGTTCCGATGCCCGTCGGTGTCTCGAACATCACCGGTGCGGTCGGCTCAGCCGTTCGCGCGAGTTCGCGCGCGAAACCGCCCTCACGCCACGATACGTAGAGCGCAGTGCCGAAGTGTGCGGCGATCGCACGGACGTAGCCAAGCGTGCAGGGCCAATCCATGAGCGAGGGGCCGCCCCCATCGACGTCATGATGATGAAGTTCGATCGCGTGCGCGGGCACGCCGAGGTTGAGTAGGTGGAGAAGCGCGGCAAGGCTGTCCTTGCCGCCGCTGAATGCCACGACGAAGCGCCGGTAGGCGCCAAGGTCGGGGCGGGCGACCGCCGCGCTCATGCCGCTTCACGAACGCTATCCTCGACATCGCCCGAGGCAGCGAGACCGGTCGCACGCAGGAGATACGCGGCGGCGGCCTCGGCTTTGGCAGCGGCAGTCATGATCGCGCGCGAATCCTTGCGCAGAACTTTCAGCCACGAGCCGATATAGGCTGCATGATCGTCCATGTGCGCGGTGGGCAGGCCGAGATCCGCACCGAGCAGAGCGGAGGTCATCTCCGCGCACAGTTCCTCGAATGCATAAGCGTCGTCGCCAAACTTCTTGCCGAAGCGGCGATCAAGGCGATCGGGATGGCCGCTCCAGTGGCCTGCCTCATGCGCGAGCGTAGAGGCCCAGTAGGCCCGGGTCGCGAACAGTTCGATGGCCGGCATCGTGATGCTATCGGCAGTGCGATCGTAGAAAGCACGATCGCCGCGGATATGCACAATTGCCGGCAGGGCGTTGATGAAGGCCTGGGCACGGGCCGGAAGCTGATCGGCAGCAGGCACGGCGCTAGCGGGGGGAGGGTAGAAGTCAGGGGAAAGCCCGTCGATCTGGTCGCAATTGAAGACGGCGTAGGACCGCAGGACGCGGCGCATCTCATCGCTGGTGTCGCCGGTCACAGCCGATGTCACGGCCTTGCTGTACGATTTGTAGAAGATGGCGATCTGCGAGCGCTCGCCCTCCCGTACCTGGCCTCCGAGCGCCTGCGCCTGGCGATAGGTCATCCAGGTCCTGGAATGGTAACCGGCCCCCTCAGCGCACAGCCAGAGCCAGAAGCAATTGATGCCCCTGTACGGTTCTCCGGTGGCACGTAGCGGTCGGCCGCCCAGGCCCGGCCGCCACGGCTTGACCCACGGCCGGACACCGGCCTCCAGCTTGTCGATGATGGTGTTGGTGATGATGTCGGCAGGCGATGGTTTATCATTGGTCGTGGCCACGGTCTTTCTCCTGATCGCATCGAGGCGGACCGGCGCGAGCATCCTCTCCTCTCGGGGGCTGCCGCGGGTCACGAAAAGGAGGGCGACACTCCACGAGTGCCGCCCCCAGTCGCCTCGAACTGTGCGGGCCCGCCTCAGGCTGCCTGGCTCAATTCCTCGCCGCCCTCGTCATCACGAAGGTCGGTGCCATCGTCGCCGTCCATCTCCTCGTCCGTGACGGGATCGAGATCATCATCGTCGTCCTCGGCACCATCGCTGAAGGTCGAATGCAGCGCCAAGCGAGCGGGCTTTTCGACGGCGTCGAAGCGCATCGCATCCGGCAGCCACGCGCTCGCCTTCTCGCGGATCTCCGCCTCGACGATGCCTTGGCCGTTGCACAGCGATGCGCAGGTCCGGGCAAGATCGCCTTTCTTGGCGTCCTTGTAGCGACCGCGCAGGATCGGCCCGCCGATTTCCTCCAGCGCATCGAGCATGACGTCCTTCTTGACGCGGCCGAAGAAGTTCTCGGCCGTCGGGCGCCACCAATGTTCGACCTGGATGCCCAGCAGGCGGCCAAGATGATCGTGGAAGCCGTTGCAGCGATAGCCCTCGCCTACGTTCAGGGTCGGCTCCAGCGTGCGGGCGATCGCAAACGCGACCCAGCTGCCCCGGACCTCTTCGTCCAGCGCCCGGAAGGCGTCGAACCGCTCCGACATCGTCTGATAGCCCGCCCAGGTCGTATCGAGCCTCTGCCGCTGATCATCGAATGTCTGCGATGCCATCGAGCCCTCGTCTCGAAAGCTGAAGATCGGGAAGTCCGACGCACTCGACTTCAGCGTCGAATGGTCCGAAATGTGGCAGTTTGCGAAGACGACGTTCTGCGCCATCAGGAAGATGGTCAGGTCGAGCGCCATTGCCGGGTCACTCGCGAGGTGGGCAACGAGGATCTGCCGGCGTTGCGTGGCGAGCTCGTCGATCAGCGTGCCACTGAGCTTCGGCCCCGCGCTGGAATCCCCCCCGCCATCGGCCCCGGACCCGTCACTGCCGCCCGCTACTTTGGGCGGGGCGTGGGGATCGACCACCGGCTTTTGGCTGAACAGGCGGGTATGAACACGCGGTTCGCCGTCACCGCCGATATAGACGAAGGTGCCGACCTGCGCCTTGACGGCCGGATCGAGGTCGTGCCGGGCATCGTCGATGTTTTCCAGTTCCCGCTCGATCTCCGTCAGACGCGCCTCCGCTGCCTGCGCCTCGGCACTGCCTTCTGAAAACTCCTGCTCGAGTTGATCGACCAGAGCATCGTTCTCGGTCGACAGCCGTTCCACGCGCGCCGTCTCATCCTCGGTGAGCGGGCGCGCCGGGGCGTGGAACTCGTGAAGCTGGCGCTCAAGGTCGTAGGGCACATGCGTGGCCGCGATCGGTGTAACGAACGCCAGACCTTCGGTTTTCGCCAGCTCGGCTGCGGCCGCTTCCAGCTTCTGGACGGCGAGGCTCTCGATCAGGTCGACGTCCACCCAATTCTCGTCGACCTCGGTGGCGAACAGGTCACCCTCGATGCGACCACCCGCCGCAACATACGCGTCTCGACCGACGAAGCGCGCTTTTGCGTCATTGCCCTTCACCGTGCCGTTCAGAATGGCGCGGCGGATATTGTCGGGCTCCTTGCCGTAATAGGACCGCTGCATCTGCTCGAAGACGCGCGCCTGACGATCGGTATCGGGTGTGGCGGCATAGGCTTGGGCCACCGCCAGCGTGATCTCGCCTGCACCCAGTGCTTCGAAGATCGGGGTAGCGAGATTGGCGAGTGCCAGACGCTGCTCGACGAAGCGCACCGACACGACCTGCTGGATCGCGACCTGTTCGACGGTCATGCCGAACTCGTCGATCAGCGTCTTGAATGCTTCGCAATCATCGGCGGGGTTCATGACCGCGCGCTGGCGGTTCTCGGCGAGGCTCGCACCCACCGAGGCGGCCTCATCGCCGGTCAGGACGAGGACTGGCACCTCGTGATCGGCAGGAAGCGCTTCGCGCTCGATCAGGAGCTGGATGGCGCGCAGGCGCCGACCGCCCGCCTTGACGGTGAAGGTGCCGGCCTTTTTGAGCGGCGAGACGACGAGGTTCTGCAGGAGGCCGTTCTTGGCGATGCTCTCCGCCAGTTCCTCAAGGCCCGCCTCGCGGTTGCGGCGACGGACATTGGCCTTCGATAGCGACAGGTTCTTGACCTTCACGGACTGGATCATCGGTCATACTCCATTCGGGATAGCGCAGCCGTCTCGACGGTTGCGCGAGCTCGGCTCATCCAAGCTCATCAAGCCGAAGGCTCCCTCCCCTCCCTCCGTCGGGCGGGAAGAGAGCCCGGTTGCTGTCAGGCGGCGATGCGGTCGATCACCGCCGCAGCGGTCGCGACGGGCACGAACATGCGCGTCTTGTGCTGGATGATTTCGGTGAAGCACCCGGCCGCCTTCAGCTCCGCCAACCGGGTGTGCGGCCAATCGAGCAGTTCGAGGCGTTGCTGCCCCGCGACGAGGCTCCGCTTCAGGCGGTATGCTCCGATGGCGGCCATCTCACCGCTGGTCATGACGTGCTGCGACGTCTCTGCGCCCGAGACGGTGATGGTGGCCGCACATCCGAACGCGTCTGCGAGCTTGGCGACGAGCGGTGCCGGCACGATCCGCCCGAGAAGCGACTGACCGTCGTCGGTGTTGAGGCGCCAGACCTGAACGTGCTCGTCGGGAAGGCGGTCCCAGACCGGAAGCAGAAGCCCGGTAACCAGGTAAAGCGTGCTGGTTCGGGTCTTGCCAGCCATGTCGTCGGCCTCAGCCTTCCAAAGCGCGGCCCATTCCTCTTCGCTCGCCTCTTCCCACATCGTCTCGGCGAGAAGATCCTGGCGCATCCGCTCGGTTCGGGTCGGGCGGATCAGTTCATAGCGGCGCACGATCTCGCCATCATCGTCGGTGAGGGAATAGGTGTTGCACCGGATCGCAGCCTTGCCGGACTTACGATTGACGATCGGACGCGCATCGTCCCCCAGCATGCGCAAGGCCCGCTCAAGCGCGACGGGCTTGTAGCGCTCCTCGGTTTCGAGGCGCAGGATCTCGGTCTCGGCGCCGCTGGTCTGGTCGCGCCGGATGACGGTGCGATCGAGGATGGTGATACGCTCGGCGTTGATGCTCTCGACGCCCACATCGAGCGTTCCCGCCGCACGAGCAGCCTCGACACGTGCTTCGATCAAGCCGAGATATTCGTCAAAGATTGCATTCTGGAGGGCGATCCGCAGCGCCAGGATGCGGTTCAGCCACCGCTGGATGGGCGGCAGATCCTCCTTCAGCCCAACCCCTTCGCCTTCCAGTTCGAGCCCGGTGAGCCGCTGGAACTCGGACAGCGTTACCGAGCGTAACTTGCCGTCGGCGAGCAGGCGAAACCATTGCTCGAGCGACTCCTTGGCATAGTCGCTTTCCAGATTGTCGCGCGGATCGAACAGCCCCTGTCCGCCCGTCTGCCGCTGGCCGCGGGTGAGCGCACCCAGACTGTCGAGACGGCGGGCGATGGTCGAGATGAAGCGACGTTCGCCGCGGCAATCGGTCGAGACGGGTCGGAAGAGCGGGGCGCTCGCCTGATGCGTGCGGTGCGTACGACCCAGCCCCTGGATGGCGGCATCTGCACGCCAGCCCGGCTCGAGGAGATAGTGGTTGCGTCGGGTCTTGTTCTCGGCGGTCAGACTGGCGTGATAGCTGCGACCGGTGCCTCCGGCGTCCGAGAAGATCAGGATCTTCTTCGCGCCGCGCATGAATGCGTCGGTTTCGACCAAATTGGTTCGGGCAGAGCGGCTTTCGATCCGCTGGCGCCCTTGCGCGTCGAGGATGATCCGTCGGCTCCGCCCCGTCACTTCGGCGACGGCATCGGTGCCGAAATGGCCGATGATATGGTCCAGGGCAGAGCCGACGACCGGCAGGGCACACAGCTGCTCGATCAGGGTTTCGCGCATCGAGAGTGCTTCTTGGCTCAGCACAGGGCGACCGTCGGCGTCGGACATGGGTTCCGAGCGGGTCTTGCCCGTGTCGTCGACGAAGGTTTTCATCTGCCGGACCGGGAATGCAGCGGTCAGATAGGACATGACGAATTCGCGCGGGGACAATTCGATGTCGAGGTTTGCGCGGTCCTCCGCCGTTAATGCCGCGAGCGCTCGATCGAGCATCGCCTCGGAGGTCGAAACGAGCTGGATCACGGCGCTCTCGCCGCGGTCCAGGTCGGCGCGTATTGCCGGCACCAGTGCCGGAAGCTTCATGCCGAGCAGAAGCTGGCAGAAGAACCGTTGCTTGGTCAATTCGAAGATCGACAGCGCGGCCGCCTTGGCACCACTATTGTAGGTGTCCTTCGAGAAGCTGTCGGTGACACGGGTCGCGTCGAGCGCCGCCCGCAGGTTGGCGTGGATGATCGCCCAGGCGTCGGCATAGGCGTCGTACACCTCGATCTGGTCGGGCGTCAGCGAATGTTCGAGTACATCGTACTCGACACCGGCAAAGCTCAGCGCGCGGGCAACATAAAGGCCCTGCATCTTGAGATCACGGGCGATAAGTTCCATCGCCGCGATCCCGCCACGGCGTAGCGAGTCCACGAACGTGCGGCGATCGGCGAAGGCGGTTCCCGGACCCCAAAGGCCGAGGCGGGTGGCATAAGCCAGGTTGTTGACGTCCGACGCGCCGGTCGCCGAGACATAGAGAACACGGGCACGTGGGAGCAGGTTCTGGAGACGGACGCCGGCGATGCCCTGATCGGATCCATCCTTCGTACCGAAGCGGCCTTCTCCGCCGGCGACACCGGCCATTTCGTGCGCTTCGTCGAATACGACCATGCCGGCGTAGTCGTCACCCACCCAATCGAGGATCTGTTGCAGCCGCGTGCCTTTGTCGCCGCGGTTGGAGCGGAGCGTCGCGTAGGTGAGGAACAGAATGCCCTCACCGGCGCCGATTGCCGTGCCCAGCTTCCATTGATTGAGGTGCTGGATGTCGAGCGCGAGACCGCCGATCGCGGTCCAGTCGCGACGCGCATCCTCCAGAAGCGTCTCCGTTTTGGAAATCCAGATATGCTTGCGGCGACCGCGCAGCCATTGATCGAGGATGATGCTGGCGATCTGGCGGCCTTTGCCGACGCCGGTCCCGTCGCCCAGGAAGAAGCCGGTCCGATAGGGTCGACCCTCCGGGTCGGGTGCGAGCGATAGGCCCTCCTCGGCGGGACGGAAGCGACCGGGCAGGTCGCGCTCGAAGGCGTCCCCGGAATAGACGAGCGTTTCGAGCTGCGCATCGGACAGCAGCTTGGTCTCGACTACCGCCTGCGAAAGGGTGGGAACGTAGGAGGGCCGCGGCGCCGTGATTGATCCCATTGCGATCGACTCCACGAGCGCGGTCGGATGGGCACCGGCGCAGGCAATCGCAATGCGGCTTGGTCGATAAGGCAGATAAACGCCCACCGCTTCACCGGTCGGTAAGGGATCGGCGAAGACAGTATAGCCGATGTCTAGCGCTGCCTGCGATGCCGCGGCGTTCGATAGAGGAGCGCTGAGGCGCGGCTTGAGGGCGAGCCCCCCAAGTAGCGAGTTGCGCGGGGCGGCACGGACCGGGAGTGTCGGAGCGGGTACGACCGGTGCAGCAGCCGGCTGCGTTTGGACGACGATTGCGGTGAGAGCGTCGCCGAGAGAAGCGCAACGGACCAGTTCGGCGTGGTCGCCACGCACCTTCTCCAGCACCATGAGCTTCACAGGTTGGCTGGTGCCATGCTTGGCATAGGCATTCGCCGGTAGCTCGAGATGAAGGGTCAGCGTGCATCCCTCGGTTGCTTTCGCCCAAGCGCGGCTCGACGTATCGACCCGGTCGGGCAGGATGGCGGCGCATCGTCCACCGGCGCCCATCCGCAGGAGGGCGGAGCGCAGATGGCGGAGCGCGGCAAGCGGGTCGGCGTGACGGCCGATGCTGCGCGAGAACGGCGGATTGATGAGGACGGCCGTCGGGCGAACGGCGGGCGGCAAAAGGTCGTGGATCAGTTCGGCATCGTGCCGCGTAACGGCAACGCCTGGGAAGGCAGCGGTCAGCAGGTCCGCACGTCGAGGATCGATCTCGTTCAGGACGAGCCTCGCGCCAGCGCGAAAGGCGAAGGTGGCAAGAAGGCCTGTGCCCGCGGACGGTTCGAGAACCAAATCCGTCCTCGCGATTCGCGCTGCAAGAACGGCGAGATAGGCAATGGGGGCAGGGGTCGAGAATTGTTGGAGCTCGATCTGTTCCTCGCTCCTGACGGTATGCGTTGGCAGGTTCGAGATCAGCTCGTTCAAGGCCTCAAGGCAATCGTCAGGCGCCTTGGGAAGGTCGGCCTTCAGCAGGTGCAGGACCTCGGCGAGCTCGAGCATGTCGTAGGCATTGCGGAGCGACCAGCGACCATCGGCCGACGACCCACCATACGCCTGCTCCATGACCCACAGCAGCGTATCACGCTGAAGCGAGCCGTTCCGGGCGATCGTCGCGGCCACCGCCCGTGCGGCGGTGATCGAGGGCTCGGTAAAGTCGAGTTCGGGGCTGTCGAGATTCGCGGCTGCGGCTGAGGTAGACATCGAGGAGGGCTCCTTTTTCGACCGGTGCTCATCACCGGATCAGCCCGCCGAAGGCGCCCTCTCCTCTGCCTGACCGGCAGGCTCCGGTGTCTCAAGCTAGCGGTCGGGCCGGCCTGGAAGGTTCTGAGTGGGCTGCGGAATCACCTTGACCGACGATCGATCTTTACGGAACATAAGGGGAACGAGTAGAGTCTTGCCTGTATGTCCACCGCCCTCACCATCGCCACACCCGATATCGAACACCTGCGCACCATCGCGGCGCCCATGACGGATTTCCGCGTCATGCCGTTCGGCGTCAGGGCGATCGACGGCAGGCTGGGGGCGGGAGGGCTGCGCGCTGGGGCGCTGCATGAAGCGAGCCCGCGCGCCGCGTCACTGGTCGATGATGCTGCAGCTACCCTTTTCCTTGTCGGCATTGCTGCGCGTGAGGCATCCGTAGCCGGCGGGCTCGTTCTCTGGGCGAGCTGTCGAACCGATCTCTATGCGCCTGCGCTGGAGCAAGCCGGCTTGCCGTCCGCGAGCGTCATCTACGCGCAACCGCGCGACGACGCTGCGCTGCTCGCCGTCGTCGAGGATGCGGTCCGCGACGGAACGCCCTGTGCGATCGTTGCGGAGGCAAGCAAGGTGTCGATGGTCGCGACACGACGGCTGCAGCTCGCAGCGGCTGAAGCCGACATGCCGGTCCTGCTCCTTCGGCGGGCGCGCAGCCTGAACCAGGAGGTGTTCGCCGAGCCATCCGCCGCTTGGACGCGGTGGCGCATCGGTGCCGTGCCGTCCGAGCGTCTCGCTGTTGCCGGTGTTGGACGGCCGCGGTGGTCGGCGGAGTGCGTCCGTCAGCGTGGGGGCGAGAGCTTCTCCCTTATCGTGGAGGGCAGCGATGAGACGGGTTGTCTCGCTGTTCCTGCCGCACCTGGCCGTCGAGCGGCTGAGGCGGTTGGAACGGTCCGCTCCGCTGCGGCCTGACCGGCCTCTCCTCGAACTGCCTGTCGACGACGATCCTGGAGCATGTTCGGTGCCTCGGGGCGGCGGATGGCGTCCAGGTGCGCGCTGGGCGCGGGAGGGCTTGCCGTCCCGGGCGACGGTGGAAGCGCAGGTCGCGGCGTTGCCAACCCATGCGCAGCCGCCGATGCGCGAGCTTGGCAGGCGATCGGAGGCGGCGCGCCACCCCTATACGGCAGCCGCGCCTGCTGTCCGGCGAAGTGTTCCGCCGCAGGCGACATCCGCGCATGCTCCCCTCGCGCTGATCGGCAAGTCGGGACGGCGGGAGGAGGTTGTCGCAGCCTGTGATGGCGCGCGCGCCCTCGGCATCCATTGCGGCATGGCGGCGACACATGCCCGCGCGCTCGTATCCGATCTCGACTTCCGTCCGGCCGAGCCTGCAGCCGATATGGCGCTGCTTGATCGTTTGGCCCTGCTGGCGCTTCGGCGTTGGTCGCCGATCGCTGCGGTGACACCGTCGGATGGTATCTGGATCGACCTCACGGGCTGCGCCCACTTGCATGGCGGCGAGGAGATATTCTGTCGTCGCCTGCTCGCCTTTTGTCGCCGTGCAGGTTTCACAGCGCGGGTCGCGGTCGCGGACACTGCCGGAGCCGCGCATGCGCTCGCACGCTTCGGTCGCGATCCGCTGAGCCGCGCGGAGCCTGGCGCGACCGCGAATGCGATTGCACCCTTGCCGATCGTTTCCCTGCGGCTCGCACCTGGTGCGATCAGCGCCTGTCGCCGCTTCGGTTTGGAAACCGTGGCGGACCTACTGCCGGTGGCACGCGGACCACTCGCGCGTCGGCTTGGTCTGCCCGCGATCACGCGGCTCGATCAGGCACTCGGTGCGATCGCGGAGCCAATCACCCCGCGTGAAGATGACGAGGTGCCGAGGGTCGAACGTCGACTCCTTGAGCCGATTGGGACGGCCGAGGCGATCGAACAGGTAATGAGCGACCTGCTGCGCGACCTCGCGAACCTTCTACGCGAACGCGGTGTCGGCGCCCGGTCGCTGCGTCTCACCGGGCTCCGGGTTGACGGGATCAACCAAATCATAGGCATCGGCACGGCTCGACCCACGCGCGACGTGCCTCACCTGCTGAGATTGTTAAAGCTCAGGATCGAGCGGATCGATCCCGGCTTGGGCGTGGAGCAATTCTGGCTCGCAGCTCCTCACACAGAACCGCTCGACGCGGTCGATCTCGGCGCGGTGCTCGCTGGCGATGCGCTGATGCGCGATCCTGCGCGTCTGGTCGACGTTATCGCCGGGCGGATCGGCCCTCGCGCCGTCTTTCGCGCGAGGCCGCTGGAGAGCCATGTGCCTGAGCGGGCCGTTACCAGATCCGACCCGATGGTGCTTCCCGGCCGCTGGCCGGCGTGGACGCGTCCCGTTCGGCTGTTTGCTCGGCCCGAGCCCTTGAACCGCGTCATAGCGCTCATGCCGGACCAGCCTCCGCGGCGATTCGAGTGGCGCGGACGCGTGCATCGGATCGTCGCCGGCGACGGCCCGGAGCGCGTGCATGGCGAATGGTGGCGGCGTGACGCAGAGATGTGGGCCGTTCGGGACTATTATCGCGTCGAGGATGAGGAAGGGGGCCGATACTGGGTTTTCCGCCGTGGCGACGGGTTTGCGGAAGACACGGGTGATCTCAGCTGGTGGCTGCACGGGGTCTTTGCATGACCCATTATGTCGAGCTTCAGGTTCTCACGCACTTCTCGCTGCTCCGGGGCGCATCGTCACCCGAGGAGCTGTTCGCGGCAGCGGCGTTGCTCGGCTATCCGGCGCTCGGGATCAGCGATCTCGGTACGGTCGCGGGCGTGGTGCGTGCCTGGGAGGCGCAGAAGGCGACGAACGTACGCTCGATCGCAGGCACGCGCATTGACCTGTCCTGCGGTCGGCGCCTGCTCCTCTATCCGACCGACCGGGCGGCATGGTCGCGGATCACGCGGCTGCTGACCATCGGCAAGAGGCGGGCGGGGAAGGGGGCATGTCTCCTCCATTGGAACGACCTCGAACCATGGTCGGAAGGTGTCGTCGCCATTCTGCTGTCGCACGAGGCGAACGAAGATAATCTGGCAGCGCTTCGCGATTTGAAAGCGGTCTATGGGCGGCGCGGCTACATGGCGCTCTTTCAGCAACGCCGTCCGTGCGATGCGGTTCGCATCGAAGCGCTGGCTCGGCAGGCGGGTGGCATGGGTGTGCGTGCCGTCGTGACCGGCGACGTGCTCTACCACGCACCCGAGGCTCGCCTTTTGCAGGATGTCGTTACCGCGGTGCGCGAGAAGTGCACTGTCGACGAGCTTGGTTATCGGCGTGAGGTCAATGCCGATCGAGCGCTGAAGCCCCCCGAGGAGATGGTACGGCGCTTTCGTGCCTATCCGGACGCGTTACAAGCCAGCGTCGACATCGCCCGGGCGTGTACCTTCGATCTCGGTGAACTGGCGTACCAGTATCCGCATGAGCGTGTCATCGAAGGCTTGTCGGCGCAGGAGGCGCTCGAGAAGCTTGCCGGCGAGGCGGTCGATCGAATGTTCGATGGCAAAGTGCCGGACGCATATCGAAATCAGATCGCGCACGAGTTGCGGCTTATCGCGGACCTCGGCTACGCGCCGTACTTCCTGACGGTTCATGCGATTGTGCGCGAAGCTCGCCGGCGTGGCATTCTGTGCCAGGGCCGCGGCTCGGCCGCCAATTCCTGCGTCTGCTTCGTGCTGGGGGTCACTTCGATCGACCCGGTGAAGCACGAGCTGCTCTTCGAACGCTTCGTCTCTGGCGAGCGCCGCGAGCCGCCCGACATCGACGTCGACTTCGAGCATGAGCGCCGTGAAGAGATCATCCAGTGGATTTACGAGACCTATGGTCGTGATCGCTCGGCGCTGACCGCCGTCGTCACGCGCTACCGCGCGCGCGGTGCGGTGCGTGATGTCGGCAAGGCGCTTGGATTGCCCGAGGATCTGACGGCGTCGCTGGCGGGCCTCGTCTGGGGCTGGTCGGCGGAAGGCGTGGGCGAGAAGCAGGTCGACGAACTCAACCTCGACATCGGTGATCGCCGCTTGCGCCTGACGCTGGAGCTGGCCCGCAAGCTGATCGGGGTACCACGCCACATGAGCCAGCATCCCGGCGGCTTTGTCCTCACCCACGATCGACTCGACGACCTCGTCCCGATCGAGCCGGCCGCGATGGCGGACCGGCAGATCATCGAATGGGACAAGGATGACATCGATGCACTGAAGTTCATGAAGGTCGACGTCCTGGGCTTGGGGATGCTCGGTTGCATGAACCGCGCCTTCAACATGCTCGAAGAGGACAAAGGGATCAGGATCGGCTTGGCCGACCTGCAGGACGACGACCCGGCCGTCTATGCTATGATCCAGAAGGCCGACACCCTCGGTACATTCCAGATCGAGAGCCGCGCCCAGATGTCGATGCTGCCGCGGATGAAGCCGCGTCGCTTCTACGATCTCGTCATCCAGGTCGCGATCGTGCGGCCCGGACCAATCCAGGGCGACATGGTCCACCCGTATCTGCGGCGACGAGAAGGCCTTGAGCGCCCCGAATATCCGCGGCCGGAGTTGCGCGCCGTTCTCGAAAAGACGCTTGGCGTGCCCCTGTTCCAGGAGCAGGCGATGAAGGTGGCGATCGTCGGCGCGGGCTTTACGCCCGCAGAGGCCGATGCATTGCGGCGGGCGATGGCGACCTTCAAGTTTACCGGAGGCGTCTCGCACTTTTCGGAGAAACTGATCGAGGGAATGGTCGCGAGGGGGTATCCGCGCGAATTCGCCGAACGCACGTTCAGGCAGCTCGAAGGGTTCGGCTCCTACGGCTTTCCGGAAAGCCACGCCGCCAGCTTCGCCAAAATCTCCTATGCCTCATCGTGGATCAAGCACCACCACCCGGACGTGTTCTGCGCGGCGCTCATGAACGCGCAGCCGATGGGATTTTATGCGCCGGCCCAGATCGTCCGCGATGCCAGGGAACATGGCGTCGACGTTCGGCCACCCTGCGTCAACGCGAGCCGCTGGGACTGCACGTTGGAGACGACGGGCGGACGCTACCTTGCCGTCCGCCTCGGCTTGCGCGTCATTCGTGGTCTGTCGAACGCTGACGGTGCAAAGATCGTCGGAGCGCGCACGACCGCACCCTATGAAAGCGTCGAGGACGTGTGGCGTCGATCTGGCGCGCAACGCGCCGCGATTGAGAAACTGGCCGACGGCGACGCCTTTCACGGCTTCGGTGCCGATCGACGCCAGGGCTTGTGGAAGGTAAGGGGATTGGGCGAAGCGCCTTTGCCGCTCTTCGCCGCGGCCGATCGAATGGCTCTCACCCATAGCGCGGAAGGCAACGAACCGGACGTCGCGCTGCGGCCGCTCACCGATGGCCGCGAGGTGATCGAGGACTACCGCAACCTTCAGCTATCGCTGCGCGCACATCCGCTCTCGTTCGTCCGTGACGAACTGACGCGCCGGGGCGTGCGACGCTGTGCCGACCTCGCCGGGATCCGTGACGGCCGCCACGTCGAAGTGGCCGGCATCATCCTGGTTCGACAGAAACCGGGATCGGCAAAGGGCGTGCTGTTCATCACCATCGAGGACGAAACCGGGATCGCGAATGGTATTTTATGGCCCGATCGTTTCGAAGCGCAACGTCGCACCGTGATGTCCGCGTCTATGGTCGGCCTGAAGGGTCGTGTGCAGAAAGAGGGCGAGGTGATTCACATCATCTGCGACCGGATCATCGATCATGGCGACCTGTTAACGACCGTCGGCGACATGTCCTTTCCGCATCGAACCGGTCGAGGCGACGCGGCGCAGCATCCAGGCTCTCCGGACCGCGGCGACGACGGCTACAAGGGCGGCGGTTGGAAGCCTGAGCGTCGCGATTGTTACTGGCCGCCCCATGCGGACGGAATGGATCCCGAGCAGGTCATGCGCTTCAAATCGCATGACTTCCATTGATCCGTGTCGGCGCTCCCCAGACATCAGCGCGTCGTCATCGCGCTATCGGTACATATATTGCGCGCCGGCGTGGCTCGTTGTGCGGAGACGCGCATCGATGGGATCGAGGTGCGCTTGGCGCTGAGGTGTCTGCTGCCCCACTGTCCGGAGCGCTGGCCGCTGGAGCTGTACTGGGACGCAGCGGGCCAGGAGAATGAGATCGGCCGAGCCCAAGGAGTGACCGCTGCATTCAACGGGATCGTCCGCCAGCTACGCAAGGCGGGGCGCTACGATGAGGTTGCCCCCCTGTGATGCCGATGATCGAAGATGGCTTTGCGAAAAACTATAATGACGCTGCGAGCCGTGCCCGCCACGCATCGTTCCAATCTTTGTGCACGTCGGGCACATGTGGCACAAGCTCACGACCGCCAGCGCTCAGATGCTCGCGCGCCTTCTCGAAGAGCCGTTCGGCGGCACGACCGCGGTCGGCGAAGACGATGATCCGCCGCACTTTCTCCGGGATCGCCACGAAGGCGAGCCGCTCGACACCGCCCAGCGCCCAGGTCGGTGTTCCGAACCACGCCATCGCTGACATCGCATCCTCGACACCCTCGGCGAGGCCCAGTTCATGCGTAGCAGGCGCGAGGCGGATCGCGGCGGTGCCAAGCAGGCCGAGCGAGACTTTCGGCTTGAGTATTGGCTTGCGCAACACATCCGCGGGATCAAGGAACGTGCGCTGAACTGCGATCACACCCGCGTCGCTTTCGACTGCAGCGATCATCGCAGGCATGATTTGCTTGCTTGAGCCTGACCCCAGGATCGTTGCTGGATTGAAGCGCAGCGAGCGGGGGTAGGGGCCGAAAATACCGCGCGCTCGGAGATAGTCTTCGGCCAAGGTGCCGACGACCGGTACGCTGGCCTTCCAGAGGCGCAGGGCGAGTGCGCTCATGTCGCGCTTCGGCTTTCCTTGCGGCATCGCCAGAGATGCACGATCGTGAAGACGCTGCCGCTGAAGAGCCTTCATGACCTCGATCGTGCTGCAGCCGGCAAAGCAGTGGAAGAGAATAGCGGTATCGCCGAGCCGGACCGACAGGCTTGGAGAACCATCATCATGCGCGGGGCAGCGACATTCCCCACGAGAGCCTCGCCAGACCCCACCGAGTTTCTCGACGATCGTCTTGGCGCGCATTTCAGCGTCGAGGGGAAGTCTCGGCATCGAAGCTATCCTGGATGTTGGCTGAAACCCGATCATGCCCAGACGCTCCGGTAGATTGAAACCGAAGGCGCAACGGCATCCTCGCCTCCGAGACGAGCAACCCGCGCTGGTGAAGGGGAGAACGGATGAGACCGCGCCTCGTCAGGCGGGCCCAACCGGGCGCGGGCCGATGTCGTTCTAATACCGACCGGTGAACAGGTCGCCGAGAGCGCGTCGCCGGAATGCGTTCCACCACCTGCGCCGACGGTGTTCCGCCGCATCGTGGATCATGTGGCATCGAGGACAAAGCGCAGCAAGATTGCGCCAGCGAGGCCCGCTGAAGCTCGGATCGTGGTTGAGATGGGCTGTCGCTAGGTAAACGGGTTTGCGCGTAACGCGAACAGCGTCGAGCGCTACGAACATGGGCTGGCGACGCAAACGGCGCCCACGACCGTCGCGCCAAAGCTGTGCATCCCGGTCCCACCATGTGCCATCCGAACCAGCGAGTTGCACAGCCTTGCGACCGTGGGGGCGCTTGCAATGTTCGCATCGGCCTCCCGCACGCTGAAAGCGAACGATCCGGCTGATTTCCGGCCAGTCGATTGGATAGAGCCAGCGATGTTCGGGTCGGATCGGCATGAGGCGATTCTGAGTCATTCGGCATCGGAACGAAAGGAGAAAATAAACCTGCAGTCCCCCTCCCGGCGCAACTCGAATGCTGCGGTGGATAAAGAGCGGCGGCAGGGGAGAGTGCTGCTGTGTAGGGAGCGACAATCAACCGGTTCAACATCGCGCGCGGAGCTGGATGCCGCGTCGTCGGAGTGCAAGACCGACCTTGGATGTCGTCCGCGTCGCTCATGCCTCCGCGCCGTTACCCTTGGCGAGGACGGAGAAGGTGTCGGCGATCAGCTCGGTTCGGTACGTCGGCTCATTGCCCTCGTTATGCTGGCTCTCGCGTACACGACCGGTGACATGGACCAGGTCGCCTTTGCCAGCAGCTTCCAGAAGGCCGGTGAGGTTGGAGAAGCAGATCACGTTGTTCCAAAGCGTCTCCTGTTTCCACTCGTCGCCATCGCGACGATTGTAGTTTGCCGCGATACTGACATAACTCACCTTCTCGCGCTTAGTGACCTTTCCAACGCGCCCGATAATTCGGAATTCGGCGATGTTCTGCGGCATGGTCATTTCCTCCGATTGAGGTCTAAATCAAAATCCGCGCTCGACGGCCGTGTGCGATATGGCTCTCGGTTTGATCGAAAGTGGTATTGGGCGACGTTCTCGGGCGTCGCGTAGATCTGGTAGGCAGCGATCCAGTTGCGACGGATGGCGCTTTGAGCATCGTCGAGCTTCACGCGACGCTCGCAGACAAGACGCCACAGCACATAGGCCAGGACGTTCTTGTCTGCGGCGTTCGCCTGGCCAGCGCGCGGCTGAAGCCAGAGGTTGCGGTGATCCAGGGGCGCGCCGCCTAGCGAAATCGGAACAAGATGGTCGAGCTCATAGGCCGCCATCGGCTCGCCGGGATGCTGATCTGCCATCATCCGGCGCTTCAATGGCCCGGTGATGCTGTAAGTTGGACGCTTCGAACGCGAATAACCCGGGCGGCATATCGTCGCATCAATGTCGACCTGAGTGACAGCGGGATCGATGGCGCCGGGAACCTCGGGTGGCGGCAGCCGCCCGGCGCCGCTGATCGCTGGCGGGCTATGAACGGCCTTGGCCAGCCCCCCGACCGCAGCGCAGAGCGGACTGGCTGGCGCTTGCTTGCATTCGAGCCCCGCGTCGCCAGCGAGGGGGCGGTGCCAGATAACAACAGCCGAGACTATCGCGGCGCCACCCAGAAGTGCGAGGCTCCTCAACGACTGCCCACACAGGTGCGGGTGGCGACGTCTCGCAAGGCCCAGCGATCAGACTTCATAGTCCGGCTTTACCACAGAACGATATTGGACACAAAGAAGCGATAATTCAATGCGCCGTCATGCGCTCGGTCCGGAAGCCCCACAGGCTCTTGGCGAGGTCCAGCTCATCCCGCTTGGCCTTCCCGACCATGCCGGCGAAGTACGCCCCCGGGGTCAGCCGGATCTCAGAGCGCGAGTGGCGCTCTGCGGTGATCATCATTGCGATCGCGGCTGCATCGGGACCGAGTTTCTCGAGCGCATCGACATAGGTGCCGGTGCGAATGCCAAGATCATGCCTCAGGCGTGACGCAGCACGATGGATGTCCGACCAGGCCGGTTTGCGAGCGCCGACATACATCGCGGTCGTCGGAAACATCTCCATCAGCTCCGCGGGGCGGGCCTTGAACTGGCTATTGGACGGCGACGCTGGGAGATCGGCCGAGGATAGGGCATGCCCTGTCGGGTCAGAACTACAAGCTCGCTCAGCCTGTACATCTTCGATGGGGTGAGGGCTGGTTTGCATATGTATGAAGGGCTCATTTTTTGACCCCGACCCTTCATTTTCTTCTGGAAACATGAACTGGTCGATTGTGCTGCCGACCTGTTCCTCGACCTGTTTGAGTTGGGCGATCGCAGCCATAAAGCCGTCGCTATCGCGATTTGCTCGCGCCTGACCAGCTGCCGCCGCGACCCTGTCGAGGAACTCCTGCAGCGCGAACCAGTGCGGTCCGGTCAATCGCATATGGGCAGCTTGGGCAAGCGCCTGGCTGACCATCCGGCGAACGCGAGCGATTTCCTGCCGACCTTCCTTGAAAAGGCGCGATTGAGCCGTGTACGCGTCCGCCAGCGCGCGGAATTCCTCGTATCGGATGCGCAAGGGGGAGAGGTCGACGCCGAAGGCGACCGAGATCGCGCCAGTTTCGTCCCGACGACCGGTGCGCCGGCCATGCCCGCTATCACGGGCGAGAATGAGCCCCAAGCCTCGGAGCTGACGCAGACGCGCCTTGATTGCGCTGACCGTCTTTCCGGCCGCTTCAGCGAGCGTGACATTGCTCGGCCACGCGATCGGCGTGCGACCGGCCTTCCAGTCGTCCGCATGCGTGAAGCTGATGAGGTGTTCGAGCGTCTGTAGAGCGCCAATGCCGATGCCGAGCGCCGGCGCTGCACGCTTCATAATGGCGAAGACCGCTTTCCGCTCGACTTCGGCCGGCGCGTCGGCGAGCCCGGCCTCGAGGGCGCGGGCGATCTGACGTGAGAAGGCCGTAATCGGCCGGGCACCCGTGCCCCCGGTGAATACCGTTTGGGTATAGGTCATCGTTCGTCCCCTCGGATGAAGGGCCGTCAGCAGGCAAAACAGAGGCGTGGCGCGAAGCGCGCTCCCTTGAACCGAGGTTCGAAAATCGCTACGCAGATGATCTACGAGTGACCGGTCAGCGTTTGGCGACGCTGCCACGTTGCGATTTCTGGGTGCCCGGCCTTCGTGCCGGGCATTCGTTTATGTGCTCACGGCCACCCTTTCTGCTCGCTCCGCACGGACCAGATGCCGATCGCGGAGAACACAAGGGGACGATGCCAGCACACTGCACTGCTCGGAAGCGGTCATGACTCGTGCTTTGGCGGACCGGAGCCGCAAAAATTTCGTGCTTTGACGGACCTTCGCGCGAGGCATTCGTGCTTTGACGGACGCTGATTCGTGCTTTGACGGACGCCGAGATGACGTCCTGCCGCGAATTCTTCGTGCTTTGCCGGACCCTACCGAATCGGGCCAAGCCCGATTCGCGAAGCCCTATTCAGCTATTGCCTTGGCGCTTTTGGGAACAAGCGTGACAAGTGTCGGCGCCGCAACCCGGCGCTTTGGCCCCGATGCGGCGGGTACATCCGGCTCATTGAGCAGGATGCTATAGTCCGGGATCGAGTCGGCTTCCGCAATTCCACGAAGAACGTGCCGAAAATGCTTGAGCGAGTTCTGATAACCGAGCTGCAGGCGTAGATCGTCGAGGTCGACCTGGACTGGACCGTCGATGCAGGTGGAGCGAGCGACTTCATACAGCCGTCGCTCAACTGGTCCGAGCTGGAAATAGTCCGGTGAGTATTCGAGGACGCGACGGTCCTTCAAAATAGCGCGGTACAGCCAGTCGCAAAGCCGGACCTGGACCCCCTTCATGCGCGGCTCGCCAACACGCGTCTTGGTGTACTTGATCGTCGCCTCAGAAAGCCAAGAAAAGAAACCAGTCTGCCCTTCGCCGCCTGCTTCGATATTTGTCTTGATCTGCGTACCTTGCAGACGCTCCAAAGCGTCCGCCAGTCGCGTGTAGGACCTCGCCGAGCCGTTTACGCCGGTAACGCGGAAAAGGTCATGCGCGGTGAAGTAGAAGTCCTGGGCGACCCGCTCGCCTGCATCCATCTTCGAGACGAGTAAGCTCGCGATATAGAGTAGGATTTCCTTGTCGTAGATCGTGGCGACGCCGCGTGGTCCGGGACCGATCTCGATCGAGACGGTATCGGTCTTATACATCAGCGACTTCTTCCATCCGCTTTTAGCGAGTGCGAAAAACGGATACGCCATTAGCGAATGCTCGCCGCGAACTTCGGTCAGCAGCGGGCTATCGAGGACGAACAGATCGCCCTGGCTCGGCGTAGGGCCGGTCACGAGGCATACCCCGTGGTCCGCGAAAGCACGAAGGTGCGCTCGGCGAGGTCCTCGAAAGCACGAAAGGAGGGCGCCTCCGTGAGGGCGACGGCCGAGTTCGAGCCAAACTTGGAGCGATGTTCGTGCTTTTGCGGACCTACCCAGCGCGAGGTGCAGCGCGCCGCGCGTTCGGTGAGGGACGAGTAGGAAAAGCTCGGAATCATGGCTCGATGTTTATCAGGTCAGCGCCACATATCCCAGCCGCTGATAATGCCCGTCATACCAGGGCACGTCCGTTCGCCGCGCCATAGGCGAGACCGCCCGCCCGCGCCGGCTCTTACCGATGCGGGGGCAGGGCGGCGATCTGCAGATCGAGCCATTGCTCGATCGCGGATCGGAGACGCGGCAGCATCGTGACGATCGCCTTGCGGCGGTCCGTCGGGTCCGGCGCACGATTGATGAGGCCGAGCGCTTCGAGGTCCTCGATATGCCGCAACGCGGTGGTCATCGACCCGCCGCTCAGTGTGCACAGCTGTGACACCGCGATCGTGCTTCCTTCCTGCTCAGCGACATAGAGCTCGAGGATCATGTCCCAGCTCGGATCCGAGAAGCGAACTCCTTTGAAGCAGCTCCCGCGGCGGCGTCGGCCGGCAAGCAGCGTCTTCGCTTCCGCAAGGCGCTGGTCGGCTAACGTTCCGGTGGCGGCGGCCGCGGAAAGCAAGGTGTTCTCGACGGCCTTGCGAGGAAGGCGAACGACGACGTCGATCAGGTCGTCGTCCGATGGTGCTGGATCCATGATTGTCTCGATCCATTCCGCAGATAGGGCTCTGCGTCGCGAGGGAGGCGCAGCGTGCCGAGCGCCAGCGCACCAAGGGCGAGATAGGCGTAAATCCCCATTCCGGTGTGATAGGCAAAGATCGACACCTTCGGCAGCAAAGCTCCGAAAAGGCTCATAAACAAATCGCCGAGCGCGAAGCCGGCCGCCCAGATCGGCCAAAACCGGGTCGTCGTAATTCCAAGCCAGAAGAAGCCTATGGTAACACCAAGATCGACGAGTAACGTCTGACCATGGCCTGGCGCCCATACGACGGCAGACGAGAGCAGCCGCATGGCCGAGGTGAGAGCGAAACCGGCAATGTTCACCAGCACGCCCAGTCGTTCGGGACGGCCGCCGCGAATGAGAGCTAAGATTAAGACAGCCGCCATGACCGCATTGAATGCGAGGGCTAACAAAATCTCGACTCTCATCCCCATTCTCGGTCAGCGAATCACCGGCTCTGGCGCTCGCTCGTCGATCGACGCCATCGGTGGCTTGGGCACGTTCTCACCCCAACTCGTTTCTGTCAGACCGAGCTGACGTCCGACTTTAACTGCCAGTGGGTGAGCACGCATCGCCATCTGATCCTGCCCTTCCACCAGAGCCGACAGCGCGGCAACCGTCGCCTTCACACTCCGCTGCGCAAATGCGGGCGAAATCTGGTGCGTCTCAGTCGCATCGAGCATCGTGAGAAGAAGCTGCGTGGTGTCGCGCGCCGCGAGATTGATCGACCGTTCAGCCTTGCGCAGATCGTCCGCGACGATCCGGCTGGTGTTCTCGAGTGCCTGCATTTTGTCTCCTTGAGCGCCGCAGCGCCGCTACCCTGTTCTCAGACCGAGCAGGAACGACAGCGTCAGGATCACCATGCCGGCGACGGTCACGCCGATCGGGGTCACGATCGCGATGATCACGGTCCAGATCGCGGCCTGCTTCCAGGTGAGCATGTTCGCTGCCGTCGCTGCCGTCGGCATCGGCAGTGGAAGCGGCAAGACCTGATCGGCGGAAGGTAGGATAGTTGCAGGGGGTAAAGGCTCTACCCCCGCGTCGACGGCCGCAACCATGCGAGCGGCATCAACGCGAGTTGCAGCGCCAAGAAGATTGTTGGCCTTTAACAGTTGCTTATCGACAGCGCGAGGGCTCACGCCGGTGAGCGCTGCGATCTCCTTCGAGCTTCGGTGCTGATAGACATGGCGGAGATAGCAGAGCTGGCGCTCGCTCAACAAAGCGACCCGATGCAGCGGCTGTACATCTTCCTCGAGGCTCGGATTGGGTTCGTTGCGGCGCGACCGGGTCGATGCGGAAAGTGACGCTTCCATGGATGGACACTGCAAGGCGGAGTGATTCGCTACCAGAAGTTTGATGATCCTTGTTTGGAACATCGATTAGGGCCGCTCAATACCTTGAGGGTTCGACGGCCCTTGGGCTTGAATCCGTGTCTTTCGAACGAGCCGAGGCCGCCGCCTGTCAGCACCGGTGTCATCTAACCGTGGCGATGATTTTAGGCCGGAAACATCGCGTCGATTGCGCGCGCAAGGGCGATGTCCCGCACGGTGACGCCATTCACATCGTGGGTGGTGAGCCAGATGTCGAGACGGTCGTAGACGTTGGTCCATTCTGGATGGTGATCGGCCTTATCAGCTTCAATCCCGATCCGAACCATCGCAGCCAAGGCGTCGGCGAATGTTGCGAAGGACAGGCGACGATGCAGCGCCTTGCGCTCAGCATCATGGCGCCACGCCGGGAGCGAATTCAGGTGAGCGGTCAGCTCCCGGTCGTTAAGCGCGGTCATCACAGGCATCCTCTACGCAGCGTTGGTGACGGGGAGCAGTGCCCCAGTGATCGCACGTGCGGCTGGCGAGATCAGGAATGCGACCACATCGGCGATCGCTTCGGGTTTTGTCCAGGTCGAAGGGTCGGCGTCCGGCATATCCGCACGGTTCCGCGGAGTATCGATGATCGCTGGAAGAATGGCGTTCACGCGGATTCGGCGAGGCCGCGATTCTGCCGCCAAGGCCTCGGTTAATCTCGCCACACCCGACTTGGCAGCGCCGTAAGGACCAAAGCCGACATTCGCTGGCTGGGAGGAATGCGCCCCAACGAAGATGATCGCTCCACCGTCCTGGAGATGGTGCAGCGCAACCGTCGCACTAGCGACTGCGGTTGCAACGTTCGCATCGAACATAGCGCGCCAATCGGCGAGCGTGGCGGAACCCGTTTCCGACCAAAGGAAGCCGCCGGCCAGGTGGATGAAACCGTCGACATGTCCCAACCATTCAGCAGCCGCGGTGATCACGACCCGGGCATTGGCCTCGTCGGCCAGATCACCAGCAGCAAAGAATCCGAGGCCAGGCGACAGCGGCAGTCGACCACACAAAGCGGCGACACGGTGACCCGCCTCGTTAAGACCATGTATGACGGCCGCGCCAAGTGCCCCGTCCGCCCCTGTAACGATGATATGCATCGGATTCAGCATCTTCAGATTGTCAGTATTTGGCCAGCGATGACCGCGACAGGCCAGCTTGTAAGTCGCTGGCCTGCGCAGGGGCCACCCACGCACAAGCCGTCTTCTGGCCGGAACAACGCACCGTGCCAGCTACATGCGACGAAAGCTCCATCGCCTGTCATATAGTCGTCCAGCTTCTGAGCGAGCGGGAGCCCCGCGTGCGGGCACCGATCGACATAACCGTACGCGCAATCGCCCCTTCGCACCACGAAGCCGTGGAAGCGTCCGGCGTTCATCTGAATAACGAAGTTTCGAGCCTTCCCATCCTCAATCACGTCCAGCGGCCCGAGCGAGATGTTCGCGGGGGTAGCTACGAGGCGTTCGTCGTTGCTCACAGACGATCCGCATCCGGCTGGCGATCCGGGTGCGCTGCGTCAAACGATGGCAACGCGCGAGCAGCCGTGCCGACGGCGACCAAGCGCGGGAAAGCCGACAGCGGTACTCCAAACCGCTCCGCCGAATAGAGCTGTGGCACGATACAACAATCGGCAAAGGTCACGGTATCGCCGAACGCAAAGGCTCCTCCATGATGTGAGACCAGTGCCTCCAGAGCCTCGAACCCTTCTGTCATCCAGCGCGCGATCCAACGTCCTACCTGTTCGTCGGAGACATTCAGGTCGCCGCGCAATGCATCGAGAACGCGTAGATTATTTAGCGGATGGATGTCGCTCACGATCAGCCCGGCCATGGCACGGACGATCGCCCGATCCACCGACGTCGATGGAAGCAACGCCGGATAGGGGTGGCGCTCCTCCAGCCACTCCAGAATGGCGAGACTTTGAGTGAGGGTTGACCCGTCGTCGATCTGGAGGGCGGGCACTAGCTTCTGGGGATTTGCCGCCGCATAGTCGAGCCGACGCTGCTCCCCGGTGCGCAAATCGTGCGGCACCTGCTCGTAGCGCACTTCCTTAACATTAAGCGCAATGCGGACGCGGTAAGACGCGCCCGATCGCCAATAATCATGCAACCGGGTCATACCGCTCTAGCTGGGACGACGGTACCGACGCACGATCCGAAGCCAATGGCCACGAAACCATCGGCTTCAAGACGACCCGAAAGCGACAGTGTGTCGCCGTCCTCAAGGAACGTGCGCTGCTCACCGTTTGGCAGTTCGATCGGGAGGGTGCCATTGCGGGTGAGTTCGAGAAGGCTACCGAACCCGTCGGGTGTGGCAGCCGAAATGGTACCAGTACCAAGAAGGTCACCGGGATTGAGGTCGCACCCACCCACCGTGTGGTGTGCAACCATCTGCGCGATCGTCCAGTACATGCTTGAGGCCGGACCGCGGCTGAGGCGGAATGGTGGGACCCCGTCGGCTTTCATTCGTGCGGAAGCGAGCGCCACCTCCAAGGTGAGCGACAGCGCGCCCCGTTCCTGATCTGCCGGATCAAAGAGATAGGGCAAGGGAGAAGGATCACCATCCGGACGAGATGATTGCCGTGTTCGGAAGGGTGCGAGCGCTTCGGCAGTCACGATCCAAGGCGAAATGGTGGTCAAGAAATTCTTGGCCAGGAACGGCCCTAGCGGTTGATATTCCCAAGCTTGCACGTCGCGGGCAGACCAGTCGTTCAACAACGAAAGGCCCGCGATATGCTCCGCAGCGCGGTCGATCGGTATAGGCGTTCCCAGCGTGTTGCCCGACCCGATCCACACGCCCAGTTCCAACTCATAATCGAGTCGCCGCGTTGGTGCGAGGACGGGCGCCGGCATATCGGTCGATTTGATTTGAGCCGCGGGGCGAACGACTTGGGCACCAGACGGACGGACGGAGGACGCCCGTCCGTGGTAGCCAATTGGAACATACTTATAATTGGGCAGCAACGGGTTATCCGGCCGGAAAACCTTACCCACGTTCGTCGCATGATGAATGCCGACATAGAAGTCCGTGTAGTCACCAATGCGCGTGGGTACGTGCATCGTACAATCGGAAATGCGTCGAAGCAGCGGGCTCACTACCGGCTGGTTGACAGCATCCGATAGCAGCGCCGAAACCTGGGTCCGCAGGGCTGCTCGTGGACCACACCCAAGCGCCAACAGGGCATTCAGCGTAGGCGCTGCGGCGGCCTTTGCGGCGTCCAGTCCCGGCCCATTCAGTAGTCCAGCATCAGCAAGCGCGCAAAGATCCAGCACATGATCGCCGATCGCAATGCCGCCATGTGGGTCGGTGCCGGCCGTCGAGAAGATGCCAAGCGGGAGGTTCTGGATGGGGAAGTCCGAATGGCCGTTGGCTCCCGGGACCCAGCAAGTGCGCGCTGGATCGTGCGTCTCGTCGACTGTGGGTATCACCTAGCGATCTCCGCCTTGGCGAAGTCGCTCCACACGTCGTCGTAGTCGAGCTGTCGCGCCGGCCCCTCCACTCCGCATTCGGCCAAACGAATGACGTGCCGCGTTTCGAACATGAACGCCATCGTGTCGTCGATCCTGTGCGGAACCAGGTCGGCCGCGACCGCGCGATCGTAAGTGGCCTTGTCGGGTCCGTGACCGTTCATCTGGTTGTGAAGCGAAGCTCCTCCGGGGACAAAGCCGCCCCCCTCCTTGGCATCATACTGACCGGCGATGAGGCCCATGAATTCGCTCATCACGTTGCGATGAAACCAAGGCGGCCGAAAGGTCTGTTCCGCGACCATCCAGCGCGGAGGAAAAATAACGAAATCGCAGTTTGCGGTGCCAGGCGTGTCACTCGGTGATGTCAGCACTGTGAAGATCGACGGGTCCGGATGATCAAAGCTGACCGTGTTGATGGTGTTGAAGCGCTTCAGGTCGTAGCGATAAGGTGCCAGATTGCCGTGCCATGCGACCACATCGAACGGGGAATGATCGAGCGTGGTTTCCCATAGCCCGCCCTGAAACTTTTGGATCACCGTGCAGGGTTCGGCATCATCCTCGAACCACGCGACTGGCGCCTCGAAATCGCGCGAATTTGCCAGACCGTTGGCGCCGATGGGGCCGAGATCAGGCAAGCGAAAAAGCGCGCCGTAGTTCTCGCAGACATAGCCGCGCGCACGACCGTCCTGCAGCATCACGCGAAAGCGCACGCCGCGCGGGATCAATGCAATCTGGAGCGGTGCGACCTCGAGGCGACCGAGTTCCGTATCAATCAGAAGCGCGCCTTCCTGCGGCACGATCAGAAGTTCGCCGTCTGCCGAGAAGAATGCGCGCTGCATGTCCATATTGGCGGCGTAGCAGTGAATGCCAACGCCGACTTGGTCGGCCACGTTGCCGGTGCCGCCGTAAGAAACGAGGCTATCAATCCAGTCGGTCGGTGTGTCCGGCCAAGGCAAGGGATCCCAGCGCAGGCGATTGGGATCGGGTGCCGCAGCGAATGGCGCGCTCGCAAGACGTGGTGCGCCATAATAGCGGGTAAATGCCGGGTGCTGCGCCGTTGGACGCAGCCGATACAACCACGAACGTCGGTTCTCAGCGCGCGGCGCGGTGAACGCGCTGCCCGAGAGCTGTTCCGCGTACAGGCCGAAAGGCACGCGCTGGGGCGAGTTGCGGCCCACCGGAAGCGCGTCCCTTACAGCCTCGGTCGATACGTGGTTGCCGAAGCCGGGTATATAGCGGGCGCCCGTGTGGCCGCCCGCTTCCTCGACGTGGTCCGGATGCTGTGCCCTCATCGAATCCTCATTTTGCAACCTTATCAACATGCGAACCGCGTGTTTCAGGCATCCACCGAGATCACACCACGGCGGATCTGGTCGAGTTCGATCGACTCGAATAGTGCTTGAAAGTTGCCGTTCCCGAATCCTTGGTTGCCCTTGCGCTGAATGATCTCGAAGAAGATCGGACCGACCATGTTTTCGGTGAAGATTTGAAGAAGAATGCCTTCGTCCTTCACATCGCCGTCGATAAGAATACGGTTCTGCTTCAGCCGCGCCAGATCCTCGCCATGCCCCGGCACACGCTTGTCGACCAGTTCGTAATACGTCTCGATCGTGTCTTGCAGACGCACGCCCCGCGCGCGCAACATTTCGACAGTTGTGTAGATGTCTTCGGTTGTCAGCGCGAGGTGCTGAATACCCTCGCCCTGATACTCGCGGATGAACTCTTCGATCTGACTGTTTTCATCCTGGCTCTCGTTCAGCGGGATCCGGATGGCGCCATCGGGTGCAATCATAGCCTGGCTGAACAGCCCGGTAGCCTTACCCTTGATGTCGAAGTACTTTTGTTCCTGGAAGCCGAACAAATTTGCGTAGAAGCTTGACCAAGTGCGCATTTCGCCGCGCTTGACGTTATGAGTGAGGTGATCGAGCAAGTCGAGCCCAACGTTATTTTCGGCCTCCTCCTCGCGCCAACCCTCGATCTCTTCCCAGTCGCCGTATAGGTCCTCGCCGGCCTTAACGAGGTAGAGATAGCTCCCGCCAATCCCTTCGATTGCATAGCTGCCTTCGCCAAGCGTACCAACTGACGCATCGACTGCCTTCGCGCCTTCGGAGAGGGCGTGCGCGTACGCGCTGGCTGGATCGTTTACGCGAAACGCCATGCCGCTGGCCGACGGACCGTGCGCGGCACGAAACTCTGCGGCCTGTCCCTCTGCGTCCCGATTCAGCAGAAGATTGATGCGTCCCTGCTTGTAGCGGATCACGTCTCGAACCGGATGGATGTGCGTAGCAACGAAGCCCATCTGTTCGAATTGACGAGCAAGCGCCGCGGGATCTGGTGAAGTGAATTCACAAAACTCGAAGCCGTCGAGACCCAGTGGATTGGCGGAAGCAGTCATGGAAGGGCCTTTCAGTAGCGGGGAAGATAGGGGGAGAGCGCCGCGGCGAACGATTCAATCGTCTCCAGTTGCAGCCCGGCGATGTTGATCCGGCCTGATGCCGGCATGTAGATGGCGTGACGTTCGCGAAGCTGGCTGACCGCATTTTCGTCAATCGGTAGCAGAGCGAACAGGCCCTGCTGATCCGCTATTGGCGCGAGCGCGGGGTGAGAGGCACCGAGTGCGGAGCGCAGACCATTAATGCGAGCGCACATAGATGTGAGCTCCGCACGCCATTCCGCCTTCAAGGCGGGATCGTCCAGAATGAGGCGAACCGTCGCCGCACCGTGATCGGGAGGCATCGACCACAAGCTCCGGGCAAGCACGAGGAGCGTCTCACGGATCGGCACCGCCGCGGCCGGCGTTGCCGCCTGCACCCACAAAGCGCCGACACGCTCGCGATACAACGCGAAGTTCTTATCACAGCTATAGGCGACCAGCGCTTCGGGCACGGCCGCGAGCATCGCTCGCATGCCTGCTGCATCTTCGTCGAGCCCCAGGCCAAGCCCCTGATAGGCAAGGTCGATCAGCGGGATAAGGCCGCGCGCTAAGAACAACTGCGTTAGCTCATCCCACTCGCCAGGAGAGAAAGCGGTGCCAGTGGGATTGTGACAACAGCCATGCAGCAGGACGACGTCTCCAAACCGAGCCTCGGCGAGGCTGTCGACGAACGCCGCGAAGTCGATCCGCGACTGCGCCGTGTCGAAGTAGGCATGTGTCCGAACGACCAATCCCGCTTCGCGAAAGATTGGCCCGTGGTTCGGCCAGGTCGGGGCACCGACCCAGACGAAGGTTGCGCCAGCACGCGCGAGGAGTTCGGCAGCGAGACGCAGCGCCCCCGTACCGCCAGGCGTCTGGACACCGGTAATACGGGTATCCGTCGCCAAGGGCTGCCCGAGCGCGACGTCAGCCAGCCTGTCCGTGAACCCTTGGTCGCCCTCAGCCCCGAGATAGCTCTTGGTACGCTGCTCGGCGAGCAAACGCGTCTCGGCAGCCTTGACCGCACGCATGACCGGCGTTTCACCGGTTTCGTCACGGTAGACGCCGACCCCAACGTCGATCTTGTGCGGGCGTGGATCGGCCCGGTGCATACCGATTACCGCCAGCAGAAGGTCAGGCGGCTGTCGGTCGAGACTGCAGAATAGCGCCCGCGATGGGGCGAGAAGCTCGCTCACGCTACCACCTTCTCGCGGGCATAGGCCTGCGTACCTCGCGTGAAGACGACGTCACTCGGCAGGATCGCCTCGATCTCGATATCTGGTTCTTCTGCCAGTTCGGCGTAAAGCGGACCGAAATCGGTGTTGAGCGTCTGGTCGAGCAGCTGCTCGAAGCTGTCGATCACGAAGTAGTTCTGTTGAAAGTCGTCGATCCGGTATTTCGTCCGCATCAGACGCCTGAGGTCGAAGCCGAGACGATTGGGCGACGGATCGTCCGTCGCGAAGGCCGACTCCGTGAAAGACGACACGATGCCGGCTCCGTAGAGTTTCAGACCTTCGCCCGACCGGATCAGCCCGAATTCGACCGTATACCAGTAAAGGCGGGCGAGCTTGTCGATCGCGCCCAACGCCGCCGCACGCTGACCACCTTGCCCGTAGGCTTGCATGTAGTCGGCAAACACCGGATGGGCGAGCAAGGGTACGTGCCCAAAAACGTCGTGGAAGACATCCGGCTCCTGAAGATAATCGAGCTGCTCCGGTCTACGGATAAAGTTGCCTGCCACGAAACGCCGATTGGCGAGATGATCGAAGAAGACATCGTCGGGTACCAGCCCGGGCACCGCAACCACCTGCCAACCGGTTCGACGCATCAGCCGCTCGGACAGTTCCTCAAAGTTTGGAATTCCGGACCGGGACATGCGCAGGACGTCGAGCCCCTCCATGAACTCGTGCGTCACTCGCCCGGGCAGAAGTCGTACCTGCCGGTCGAACAATGTGTCCCACGTCGCATGTTCTTCGGACGTGTAACGATTCCAAGCCTGTGGGATCGTCCAGTCGGCAGCGGCGTGGTCGGGGCGGGTAAGATTGTCTTCAGCCATGCAGCGCAGGATCGCGGAAAGTTTCGGTGAATGCCTATCTTTTTCAGCCCAAAAACCTTAGTTAGCGAATTGGAATTTCGCATAGACGCGCAAAGCCGAACTGGTGGTTTCATATGGATGCGATTGACCGGCGGATCGTCGCCTTACTTCAAAACGATGCTACGCTAAGCCACGCTGACCTCGCAGAGCGAGTCGGCGCGTCGTCAGCGTCGTGCTGGCGCCGTGTGAAGGCGCTCGAGGCCGCGGGGGTCTTCACGCGCACGGTTAGACTCGTCGATCCGACCGCAGTCGGGAGAGGTGTAAACGTCCTCTGTAACATCCGAATGCGCAGCCACGCCGCCGATTCTAGACAGAGTTTTGAACGGTTCGTGCTGTCGCAGCCAGAGGTAGTCGAGTGTTTTTCGATGTCGGGAGACTGGGACTATCTGCTTCGTGTCGTCGTGGCCGACGTTGCGGCCTACAATACCTTTCTCATGCAAACACTTCTCGGCCATCCATCAGTTGCTGGCGGCTCCTCTCATTTTGCTCTGGACATGACCAAATATACGACCGCGTTGCCAACGTAAGGCCGCAATTGCCCCGGATCGTCAGATCATATTGGCGAGACTGACGTCGCTATCATGTCGCCATGCAAGCCAGCTATCTGCCTTCATCGTTGCGCTGAGCCCTACCGCCAATTGGACTGGAGCGGCCGACGCTTGGCCGAGCAGTCGCCATCCTATCCAACGATTCCCAAGGGACGACGGTGGCCTTGCTCGACCAATGCCTCCTCGAGCGCGTCCAAACCCGCTACCAACTCCGGCAGGGGGCGTCCGAAGCCGAGCCGCACGTGACCTGCCTCGCCGAAGAATTCTCCAGGGGCGACGATAACATTCGACTTGGCGAGCAGCGCTTCTGAGAACGCGCGGGTGTTGCGCACCCCGATTAGTTTGGGAAAACAGATGCACCCGAACTCGGGGAGTTCGCCAGCAATCAATCCCCGCGAGCGCCATGTGTCGAAGCGGCGAACCATCTCTTCGCGCGCAGGCCTCAATATCGCGTCACCCACCGCCCGAAATTGCGCCGCTCGCTCCAGGACGAGCGCGGCCACGGCATGCGCAAGGTTGGAAATTCCGAAATCCTGCCGCTCGCTAAGATCGCGAAGCGGCTCGATCACTGCGGGCGCTGCGACCAGCCAACCGCATCGCAGCGTGCTCAAGCCGAAAATTTTAGTAAGGCTGTTGATGCTGATGAAGTTGGGCGAATAGCCGACCGCGGCTTTTGACGAAACCAGTGGAGCCGCATAGTCGCTATAGACTTCGTCGACAGCAACCAGGATGCCGTGTCGCTCTGCCAGTTCGACAAGCGCATTCAGCTCTTCGGTACTTAATGTCGCACCTGACGGGTTATGCAGATTCGATAGCATGATCAGCTTCGTATCTGGCGTGATTTGTTGTGCGATTGCCTCGACGTTGGCAGCGAAACCTTGCTCAGCAGCTCGACGAAAGTAGGACACATGGGCACCGGCCGAGCGTGCCAACTCGCTGAACAAGTCGAAGCCCGGCGTTTCGACTATTACGTGATCGGCCTTCGACAGCAATCCTCGACAGATGAGGGAGAGGGCACCCGTGGCGCCCGTGGTGCAAATAATTTGCTCGCGCGGCAACTCGTAGCGTGTGGCCAATAGTTCAAGGACGAACGGATTGCCGCCGTTGAACGCGCTCGTATATCGCGACGTCACCGGGCGACGAAAGCCGTCCTCGATGGTCTGCTGTAGCAGATTGGCAGGCTCTGGAACGGAGCTGTCGAAAAGTGGAATCGTTCGAGCGTGGCTGCGCTTCCGCCCGATCACGCCACGCACCCATTGCGCGTAAGTCTCATTCATCGGGACCTGCTCGTCAATCACGGCGCCTGGTTCTTCCTGCTTCTGCGTAACAGTCAGGGGTCGCCCGCGACCTTGAATAGGCGGGCGACGATCCCCTCGAGCGACGTCTCCGTGCCCGAGGGGTTTGGCTGACCGATCGCTTAGATCGAGGGTCAAGCCGTCGATATGGCCGGGGTCAGAAGTTGAACGATATCAACCCGCCGACCGACCTCGGCTGCACGATGCTGCCAGTATAGGGGTTCCCGCTTGTCGAAACCGAGATGATGCCCTTCGAGTCCGTGATATTCCTCGCATACAGGGAGAAGGAGATGCCGTGCGACTCGATTCCGGCGCGGAGATCGAGCGTCGCATAGCCCCGCGAGTAGCCACGCGGGTCTCCTTCTGCTGGGAACTCAGCGAAATGCGGCCCGACGTAACTCAACGTCGTCCCTAGGTTCGCGTTCAACTCCGGAGTGAGTACGAAGGATTGGTCGAACGAAAGGTTGCCCGACCACCTTGAGGATAGAGGGAGGCGGTCGCCTGCCAGGCCGATGGTCTGACCAACAAGGGCATCGCGCAGCGCCGCGTCGATGTATGCACCATTTGCGGCAAGCACTCCGCCCTTCCAAGCGTTGTAGCTGACCTCGACTTCTGCGCCTCGGCTACGCGCCCTCCCGCCATTGTCGGTGAATGCGACCTGCGTATCGGCATCGATCGAGAGCAGCTGGATGTTTCGCCAGTCGATCCAGAAGCCGGAAGCTGAAAACACGAGCTTTCGGTCGAGTACGCTCCCTTTCAGGCCGATTTCATAATTCGTCGTTCTGTCGGGCTCATAGGTCAGATTGTTCGGGGTCAGCCCTGAGTTTGGGCCTCCGGGGCGATACCCGGTCGCCACACGCCCATAGAGATTGAGATTGGCGTTGATTTTGTATTGCGGCGACAACAACCACGTCCAACTGCTGTCGCTCGATCGGACATCGGAATCCTCGGCGCCCTGCAGGAGGGCAAGAGGACCCGTGGCTGTCTGGATCGAACGCTGCCGATTGTCAGCGTAGCGTAGTCCGCCTTGAAGGCTCAGTTTGTCCGTGAAATTGTAAGTAGCGTCGGCGAAGCCCGCGATCTCGCGGAACCGATATGGTGACGGCGTGTCGAAAACAGTGGCGTCAACGGCGTTCGTCGTAGGGTTGATGGCGAGAAGCGTTTGGTTCGAGAGAGCCTTGTCGTAGTTGTAGAAGGCGCCGACGAGCCACTCCAGCTTCTGGCCGGGGTTTGAAGCCAGTCGAACCTCCTGTGAAAATCGATTCGTGTTCGAAAACTGGGTGAGATCCGCTCGATCACCGGCAATGGGCAAGCCGAAAACGCGCTGAATGACGCCAAGCACGGGCGCAAATATGAAGGTGAGGTCGTTGTTCAACGAGTAGCGGCTTTGTGTATAGCCGGTGATCGATGACAATGTACCGAAACCGAGGTCCGCATCGATGCGCCCGGTGTAGAGGCGCACGCGAGTACTGTAGATTGGAAGCGTCCGACTGAAGTTGTTTGTAGCGGACCCAACTAACGGCCGGAAGTCTCCGTTCAGCCCGATTGTAGTGCCGCCCTGACCGCGAAGTTCCTGATCAAGAAACGATAGATTGATCGATAGACCGTCGACCGGCTTGATGAACAGCGCCGCTCGCCCGCCGTAGCTTCGGTTCGTGTTCGCGGCATTCTGCGGACCCGACTGAAGGGCGGTATAATCCAGATAGCCGGGTGCCCTGCGATAGAAACCGCTCAGACTGATGCCAACACGATCTTCGATGACGGGGATGTTCAATGCACCGCGCGTTGAATAACCCGATCCGCCATCCAGAACGACCTCTGAACCAGCCTCGATACGACCGGAGAATTTATTCGGATCTGGCGTCACGGTTTCGAACTTCAGCAGACCGCCGAGGCTGCTCGCTCCGTAGAGTGTCCCTTGCGGACCACGCAGAACGGCGACGTTCTTGAGGATGGCAGGATCGAGGTCGGGCGCGATCTGGCCGCCGACAGGGAATGGAACGTCATCGATGGTGATGCCAACCGTCGGATTACCGCCGACGTCCGCGCTGACCCCGCGGATCGCCAGCGTAGTCTGACCAGCGCCGCCAGTATATTGAAGGCCGGGGATCCGCGTGAAAAACTCGCGGATAGTTGTCAGGTTCTGACTTACGAGAACGTCGGAGTCGATCTGGGTTACCGAGAGCGGAACATCGATCAATCGTTCGTTACGCTTCTGGGCGGTGACGATGATATCGGCTACGCCTTCCGTCCCATCGACTCCGGTCTGTTGATCCGTCGCTGGCAGATCAGAGGTGGATTGTGCCTTGGACTCTTGGACGATTGCGGTCGAAAGAGCAGTCGAGAGTGCAAGTATGTACAAGGTCCTCATCATAATCCCCTTCCTGCCGCGCTCGGCCACGAATATGATCAGTTGTTCTATCGGTGAATTTGCGAACCCCTGGCGTTACCGGGAGTTCGCCCATCTCCGTTGATGACGGATTGAGTACGACCTTGGCGCAAGAAGAGTATTGCGAAGATCGTGACCGGGGCGAAAAGTTTATGCGATCACGGTTGTGGTACGCCTGCCTCGGGACTATCTTCCGTCGCGGCGAGAGGCCCGCTTATTGAGAGCTGCGTTCCTCACCAGCCAGTAAAGGACACCGACTCCCAGCCACGCAGCAACCAGACCGTAGGGACGCACGTCGGCACCGACGCCCGCGACCATGATGATGAGCGCCGCGATCGTCCCCGACGTGCCGACGATGCGGATGGTGCGGGGAGTGAAGGTCGGCGTGTCGCTGTGAAGCTCAGGATGACGGCTCGCAACGCGGACGGCGGACAGAGAGCAGGCCGCATATTTCAGCATGGTCGGAATATTCACCGCGAGCAGGAGAAACACCAAGCTCGACGGCAGCAGCAGGCCCAAAACGGCCAGGCCGTAGGCCAGCACGACCGCTAGATAAGGAGTGTGAAAGCGTGCGTGCACTGCCGCTAGGCGCGCAGGCAATATGTCGGTCCGCGCCATTGCGAACAGGCTGCGAGAGAAAACGAGCGCGATGGCGTTCATCGTCTTGAGGATTGATATCGCCGCCGCTCCTACAATGAGCGGCACGGCGAGGTGTCCGAGCGGTACCGCGGCTGCATCGAGCAGGGGTGCTTTGCTTGCTGCCAGCTCTTCCGGCCCCACCACGCCGAGCGCGGTGGCAGCTACCGAGCCATAAACCAAGACAGTGAGCGCGATGGCGCCAGCGATACCAAGCGGGATTGTGCGACGGGGATTTCGGACTTCATCGCCTATCTCGACCGCTGCCTCGATACCAAGGAAAAGGCTGATCATCAGAGGGACACAGGCGGCGATAGCTGCCCCGCCGCTTGCTGTGACGGGCCCGATCATCGAAGCGCTGGCCACGGTCGCGCCGCTCGCTACGAAGAGGGCAAGAACCGCAAGCAGCAAAACCATCAGCAGCGACTGGAGCTTCGCGCTTACACCAACCCCAAACAGGTTTAGCGAAAAGATGCCCGTCAACGCGACAAACATCATCGGCTTGGCTGGTACCTGCACGACCATCGACAAATAGTTTGCCAGAACTTGGCCCAGAACGACCAAGGCGCTGACGTTCGCTAGGATACGCATCCACACGATTGCAAAGCCGGCGAACGGATGGAGAAAACGCCTGGGCCATTCGTATGAGGCACCGGATACCGGCACTGCAGAAGCAAGATAAGAATAGGCGATTGCGAAGAGGAGCATAGGTAGCGCGGCAAAAACCATTGCTACCAGCAATCCTGATCCAGCAACCTGAGCGGCAGGCTGAAGGACAGAGAAGATTGAGACACCGATGGCAGTTCCGGCGCCGAAGGTCACTACTCCGATCACGCCTACGTCTCGTTTCAGCGTGGCCTCACCCGTTGCCATGTCTGTCCTCACCAAAATGTCGAATTCAGGATTGTCTGCGCGCCTACTCAATCGTCATGGTCATCCCTTGGCCAACCGAAGAGGGCGCCGGTTGACCCGCCGACCCCGCCATTTGTAAGATCGGGACGTGCCGGCACGATCGTGGGCGGTGAGGCGAATGGCCGAATGCCAAGGGATTCATAGATTTCAGACGGCAGGTAGACGGTGCCGCCCCGCATCACCATCTTGGGTCGCTTGATCGCGTTGATATTGCTGCTCGGGTCGCCCGCGACCAGCACCAAGTCGGCCAGTTTGCCCCTCGCGATCGTGCCGCCCCTGTCCGCGCGACCCAGATAGGTTTCGCAGTCCAGCGTGGCTGCCTTGAGTGCCTCCGCGGGCGTCATGCCCGCCATCGTGTAAAGCTCGACCTCACGTTGAAGCGTGAACCCCGTCGTATCATCCGTTCCGGGCAGGAGCTGGATGCCGTTGCGGTGCAGCAGCCGCATCACGTCGAGCATCTTATCGAACGCTGCGTGATAGGCTTGGTCGTCGCCGGCATTTCTTAGTGGCACGAACGTGCGTTTACGATAGCGCTGATAGCCAATCGGCAAATGATCAAGATTGTCGATGTCGGCAGTCTCGACCTGTCTGGCACGACTGAGCATCAGTCGTTCCAAGGTGACGGCGGTGGTATCAAGCGAAACGGTGTTCGCCTTCATCAGCGCTATGGTATTTCGCACCGGCCCGCTCGACAGGTCTAAGGCGGGCGTTCGCGTCATCGCAGTAAGCCGCAGGGGGGTGCGAGTGTCCTCTTTGCTCTCGTCGAGCACCCAACCGAGCATCAATTGGTTGATATGTGCGATCGTGTTGTATCCGTCGCGAATTACCCGATCAGGTGAATCGAACGCGGGAACATGACCGGTTACGCCCATTCCCAGCCGCTTCGCTTCCTCCGCCAGCGGCTTCACAAGATCGGGGTTCATCGAATTGTAGAGTTTTATTTGAAAGTAGTTGCGATCGGCATACCAGCGGACGGCCTTCAGACCTTCGTCCAGCGTAGCCACGACAAAGCCGTTACGCGCCGAATAGGGGCTCCGTCCTTCGATGAAGCCGGTGGGAACGATGCGCGGGCTGGATATTGCCCCGTCCTCAACCGCAGGCAGCAACGCTTGCAGAAATGCGTTGTTATTACCCATGTCGCGGGTCGTCGTGACACCGGCCGCGAGGTAGAATAGCCCGGAGTCGATCGTGGTATGGGAGTGCATGTCGTGCAGTCCCGGATAGACCGTGCCGCCATCGCCCTCGATAGCCGTCTCTCCGTCGGGCACAGGCCCACCGTCGCCAGGAAGGACCGCGCTGATCGCGTCGCGCATAACGACGATCGTCGAAAGCGGGCCGCGTCTGCCTGTGACTGGATCGAAGATGTGGACGTTGCGGATGCGGATTGGGCCGTCATAACGGTGCGCTACTTTGGCACTGATCGCCCGCACGCGATCGCTTTCAAGTGAGGCGGCGAGCTTCATGAGGTCCGCAGCGCGCGTCTCCAGCCCGGCGCGGATGGTGACACTTGCGTCTCCGAAAGCCGCGAACAATCGCCCGGTCTTGTCCAGCATCACGTAGCTGGGTCTTAGATCGACCCCGTCTAGCCGATAGACGGTGACGCTCACTCCGGCGATGGTAGTTGAGCGAATGCGAGCGAGCTTGAGCTTGCCGCCTGGCAGCACATCCAGTGATCGTCCGCCCGCAGCAAGAGCAGCGCGAGCGTAGATGCCGTTCGCCCACGGGCTGGTGTCATTTACGACGTACAGCGGCGGCTTCGCGGCTGAGAGGCTACCCTGATCCGCCTGGCTGGTCCACGTCGCCGTTCCGTTCGCCCAAGCGAACCGCTCCACGACGGGGCCGCCCATCAACGACGTACCGACGATATTCCAGCTTACGGGAATGCCGTCAGGACCAAGGACAATGTCTTCTCGATGTTTGGGCCCCCGACCATTGTCATCGACGCGGTAATCCACTGAAACGCGCCGACCATCCGACACCGCGACCACCGAGCCGATAGTCTCGCCGTTGCGAACGACTGATAGTCTTTCGGTTGTGGCTGACAACGCCGGCGTAGCGACACCTGCGAGGATGAAGGCGAGCAGGCGCGTCACTTCGCCGCCTCGCCGGTGCTGACGAACCGTCGCACGTCCTTAGTCACCGCTGTGGCTGAGGTATCGACCGTGTAGAACATGTGCCCCCCATCATAGACATGAAGCTCGCTACGGTCGCGAGGCCAGCCTGCCTGGCGCAAAAGCAGCTCGGCCGCGCCCACCGTCGTTTGCATGTCGCTCCAACCGTTGCCGACCATGACGCGAAAGTCCGGCTTCAAGCGCATCATCTTGGAGATCTCCTGCGGCCAGGGCCAATCGGAGAAGGGTGACGCTCCGCCCCAATTCCACGCCTCCAGCCCGCCGCTGACGTCGCCGATCATTCGGTACGGTGTCGCTCGGGCGGCTCGCAGATCACTCTCGAGGTAGCGCTGCCAAAGCGTCGCGAAACCGTCGTCGATGACGCCAGCGGGATCTGCCGTCGCACCCTTATCGGTGATCGGAGCTGCGTAACGTGCGTCGACCTGGCCAAGCAATAGGCCGCGATCGCGCAGCAACTCGACGCGAAACTGCTGCTTGGTGATACGCAGATCGTGTTCCATCAGCCAGTCGGCCGAGATACCAATATAGCCTGACAGCCTTTCCGCTATTTTTTGCCGCTCCGCCTCCGGCAAAAGGTTGCCCTGGTTGAGCGCGTCAAGATAAGCGTGCTGAGCGAAGTCGTCGGCTTCGCGCACGAAGCGAGCGAAGTCGGTACCTTCCTTGCGGACCCTACCATGATGCCATGCAACGGCTGCCTCGGTCGGCAACGAGGCGACGAAGCTCATGATGTTGCCGCTACGCTGGACATATTCAACGATGTTCGTTGCCTGCCCAAGCAAGATAAGCCCGGTTGCTAAAAGAGGCTGGGGGCGTTCGGCCAACAACCGCGCCGTGACGGGCGCGCGGATCGTACCGTAGCTCTCGCCCAGGATATAGAAGGGCGACGAACTACGACCGTGATCCCTGAGCCAACGCGCGATAAACTCAGACGTCTGCCGCGCGTCTGCGTCTACCGAGTGGAATGCGCCGGGCGGTGTTCCAGGCAGCGTCTCGCTGTAACCAGTGGTGGCGGGGTCGATGAAAACGAGGTCCGCCACATCCAGAACAGAGTCCGGATTGTCAAACAGAACGTAGCGGGAGGCCGGTGCGCTCAGATCGGGCGGCACGACGACACGCTTGGGGCCGAAGGCACCAATATGAAGCCAAATCGACGGTACGATGGGGCCACCGTTGAAGAGAAATATAATCGGGCGCTGCCCGCGACGGTCACCGTCCGCCAAATACGCGAAGCTTACGATACGTGCTCCGCCGGCAAGGCCGGAAACGACCACATCTGTCGTCTCGACTAGCGCCCGATATTGCACCTTTTGGCCGTTAAACCGTCCACTATGTCGGGTCACGATCGCCGCCGAGGTATCTGGCGAATTGACCGCCTGCGCCGCTGCGGTTCCTGCCTGAATGGTGCTAAATCCGGCGGCCAGAAGGCAGATGATATGCGAGCCGATAGACATAAAGGTCCTCCCACGCTCAGCCGTAATTGGCGGCACCAGGATTTTTTATGCAATTACCGCCGCTTTTGACCCTATTTCCGGTACGACCTCACTGCAATCATAACGCAAGGTTGCCGCGGACTGGAATCGCGGTCTCATACTTTAACTCGGTTAAGGTCACAGTCGATTGCACATCCTGCACACCAGGCAGCTTTAACAGGACGCGGAAGATGAAGGTTTGATACCATTGAAGCGACGACGCAAGCACCTTCAGAAGAAGGTCCATTTCGCCTAAGACCGAATGACATTCCATGATTTCGGGGGTAATTGCGATCATGCGCAGAAAGTCTTCGCGCTTTTCTTCGGTTAACGTAGCCATTTTCAAACTAGCAAAAATAACGAAGCTTTGTTTGAACTTGGTTCGGTCCAGAAGAGCGACTTGCCTGCTGATGTAGCCCTCATCCTTCAGCCGCTGTAGGCGGCGCCAGCACGGGGACTGCGAGAGGCCGATTTTGTCGGCAAGCTCGCCGGTCGATAGCGACGCGTCGCGCTGAATCTGTTCTAAAATCTTGATGTCGAACGTCGTCAGCTCGTCGCTCATAGCCTCTCCATGCAGCAATCGTTGCTCTGAACGGCCGCATCAAGGCATAATTATGCCCGTAGATCAATCAGGCCGATTGAGCAGGGGGGCAAAGAGCCGGGACATGGTCTTGCGCTCCGCGGCTGAGTCGAAAACCGAATGTCCCGTCCACAGCATGGCCGAATGCACTCTCTGCATCGGCGCACCGGCTTGTTCCAGCTGACGACGGGGGCCGAGCACCGGGACGGCCATGTCATAGAATCCACCGATCAGCATCGTTTTAAGCCGCGGCTTGGCGCGCATAGTCCGCGCGATATTTCCAGCCAGGTCGCGAGACGCGGGGTCGGCAACGCTTGCTGACCAATCCCACTGAAAATTTACGTCAAGCGTTAAAGAGACGTAGGGCCGGCGACCCGGCACGGCCAGTTCGCCGTGCATGTAGCGAGTGATGCCGTCCGAAAGAATGACGTTGCTAGCGCCTAACCCGAGCGCCGGGTCGTTAGCCTGCGAGGGCCGGCCTGGCTGATTACGCGGCACAGGCGCTGTAACACGGGTGTCGAGCAGTCCGACGACGAGATGATCCGCCGCACGAAGCTCTTTTCTGAAATCTTCCGGGTCGACCCGTAGACCGGCGGCGAGCACGGTTTCCGGGCTCATACCGAGAAAGCTCGCTACGCGGTCTGCAACGACGCGTCGCCGCGCTGAGCTCAGACGATCGCCAGCGGCAAGAGCTGCCGAATACTCGCCGATGGCGAAGCGGCGAGCTTCCTCGAACACCTCGGCCTGTGGTCGGCCAGACTCGCCCCTACCGTTCTGCGCGGCAGCCACCGCCATTGTCGGCAGCAGGGCCACCGCCGCTGCATCCCGTTGAGCCGCCGTTGCTTTTTCCGGCGAACTGTCGAAGCTCGGCGAGATCAGTATCAACCCGACAAGGTTGAGATCGCCAGCGTCCGCGCAAATGCGAGCAGCCCTTGCTCCACCATAGCTCTCACCGGCAACGATAACCGGGCTGCGCTCGCGGCGATGGGTGCGCAGCCAAGCGCGCATCATGCCGAGGACGGCTTTGGCGTCTCCGGGAACGCTCCAATATGGCTTGCCGCTTCCGCCTGGCAACACTCGACTGAGCCCCGTTCCCACCGGATCGATAAAGACGAGATCTGCGCCGCCAATAAGGCTATCGGGATTGTCGGCTATGCTCTGCCGCCCGTCAGCTGCCTTCAGGCGCAGGCGCGGGCCGAAGCCCTCGAATTGCAACGGTGACGAGGAGGCGCCAGGACCGCCATTGAACGCGAAGATCACCGGGCGCGATGTCTGTCGGGGTACATCGGTGCGGACGTAGGAGGTAGCCGAGATTGTCGCCTGAGGCCGACCGGCGGCGTCGTGCAAGACCTTTTCGGTGAAGGTGGCGGCATAGCGTATAGGCCTGCCGGCGACTGTCACAACATGATGGGTGGTGACGGGCGGCGGTACTGGCTCCTCGGCCGCCCCTTCGACCGCGCCCGAGAGGAAGGCTAGCGCCGCCCCGGCAAGCAAGATCCTGCGCATTGTTCCTCCTCGTCTCATTCAAGCGCCTGTTATCATTCGTCGAGGAGCGGTCGCCATGCTCATTCGGTCCGAGATCCTCGCTTGCCGACCTGCTCTATGCGCAACGGTGGCTCAAACGGCTAAATCTTGTCGCAAAACACACGAAGAGCGGCAAACGGAGTGTGCATTTGCCGACGCATGCCAACTACAATGTCGGACTGGAGGACAGGAATGACGGTCTCACGACGAAACATGCTGATGGCTAGCCTTGCTGCACCGGTAGCCACAAAATTGGCAGCGGCCACGTCGCCAGCGGCATTGCCGGACAAGATGTCGTTCGTCCCCGCCGACGTGACCTATCTAGATCCAGGCTCGACGCATCCCGTGTCGATCGGTGCCCGAGCAGCTGTGGATCGGTACTTGCGACATCGTATGCTGGATCCAACGGCGGCAGCATACGAGCTGGACGAGGATGGCGTTCGTGCCCGCTTCGCAGCGCTGGTTGGTGCAGATGCGGACGAGATCGCGTACGTACAGAGCACCACGGCAGGCGAGCAGCTTGTCATCGCTGCTCTGGGATTGCCGGCGCAAGGAGCGCACATTGTCACCGACACGCTTCACTTTTTCGGGTCGTTTCCGCTGTACGAACAGCTGGCGAAGCAGGGCTGTCGGGTGACATGGCTGCGCCCGACGCAGGGGCGCATCCGCGTCGAAGAGATTGAGCGCGCCATCACGCCAGGGACCAAGCTCGTCGCGGTGTCAGCCGTGTCAACCTTCAACGGATTTGCTCACGACCTACGACGGGTAGCGGAAATCGCGCATGCCAACGGGGCGCTCGTCTATGCCGACATCATCCACGCCGCAGGTTGCGTCCCGATCGACCTCCACGCAACCGGCGTCGATTTCGCGGCCTGCTCCAGTTACAAATGGCTGATGGGCGATTTCGGACTAGGCTTCCTTTATGCCCGTAAGGATCGCCTCGCGTCGCTTAAGCGAACCCAAGCGGGTTATTACGGCATCGACTCCTTTCAGTCGCACGTCTATCCGCTCGACCCCCCAGGTTCGAACATTGCCGACTATTCCTTCTCGGATACGGCCATGGGGCATTTCGCGTTCGGTACTTATTCTCACATGGGGGTAGCGGCGCTTGGATGGTCGCTCGATTACATAATGAAGTTGGGCGTCCCGCGCATTCAGACACATGCTCAGGAACTCACCGATCGCTTGAAGCGGGAACTGCCGCGTCTCGGCTATAAAGTTGATACGCCGCCCGAGGCGCGCACCCCGATCGTGACCTGCATCTACCCGGATGCTCGCAAGAAGTTGAAGACGAAGTTGGACGCGGCAAAGATCCGGATGACCGTGGGCGACAACAGGTTCCGCGCCACCGTCTCAGTCTTCAACGACATGAATGATATCGACAAGCTGCTCGCGACGCTCGGACGCGCCTGAGGCAGGAGGCGGGGGCGTTGGCTCCCGCCTCCTGCCGGTCATCAAAGCTTGCAGGCGCTGTCCGCAATGCCCGGAACGCGCGCCCACTGCCACGCCTCTACCGGGGCGGAATAGGGCGAGAAACGCAGCGGCATCTCCTTACCATCCCGACGCACGACAACATCGGCTCTCGCGGCCGGATCATTGCGCAGTTTCCCGATCGGCGTCAGCGAAACAATCGGATCTCCCTCGCGCAAGCCCGCCTCAGCAGCTCGCGAGCCTGCACGAAGGTCTTTGACGACGCCGAGCCGCATTTCGTCAAAGCCCAAATCAAACGCTCGAGCGGTCGTCTTTTCAAGCCGGAAGCACGGCCCGAACGTCCCCTGCGGCGGCACGATCGTCTTACCCGCCACCATATCGAGATAATCCTGTCGCGCCTGAGGGCCAAGTTCGCGCACGACCATGGTTATCCATTGCTCCAGCCCGACTTTCTCTCCAGCGCGTTGTCGGCGAAGAACCTCGAGCACCAGATCATCGAGCGACCGCCGGCCGCCGCTCTTGGCCTTCAACTCGCCGTCGACCTTGGCGAGGTACATGAACCCACGGCCGTATGGCACACGCTGCGCACGCGCGTCGGCCCAGAACTGTTTGCCGGCCGCAGCATTGGTGAGATGAAGGAACGGATTAGTGTAATAGTCGCGCGCGTGCGCATTCGCGACCTTGAGGAACCGATCAAGGTCGATCGTGCCTGCGCGAAGCGACAGCAGCAAAGCGTAGAATTCTGCCGTGCCTTCCGAATACCAGGCGGTCAGCGGGTGATCGTCCTCTGCACCGTCGAGACTGGGCCAGCTGTGCGCCATCTCATGCGCGATCAGCATATCAGTGCCATCTCCGGTCGTTTGGCCCTGTGCGCCATAACCGAACATAAACGAACGGCTAAGAGACGTGCCGCCCCCCGACGGATAGGGGTTGCCACGCGCGAATACGCGATAGGTGGCATCAGGCGGATCGCCAAAGAAGCGCGACATGTGATTGTACAGGCGATGGACGTTCTTCCCCATCACAACCGGGTCGAACGGCGGCTGCTGAAGCCAATAGAAGCCGAAATTGCCTTTGCCGTCTGCCGGCGCGCTTCTCACCGGCCCGGCGGCGTAAAACGAGAAGGCGAGAAGCTGCGCTGGGCCGACTGTCGTCTGATCCCCCTCGCCAAAACTCCAAATGCCGCGCTGCGTCGCCGCGGTGCGGGGCAGATCCCAGTGCAGGCTGATGCGATAGGGCTTTTCCTCAACCGGTAGCGCGAAGAAGTAAACGCCTGCGCCGATCAAACCGCCCCCTTGTGCCCGCAGGTCAAAAAGCGGTCCATTCCGCGTGTCCCTGTTCACGGCTCGTGGCGCGGTGGCATAGCGCACCGTAACGTCGCCGCGCGTGGCCCGATTCACGAGGTAGGTGCGGTAAGTGCCGCTGGCGCCAGGCGCCTGGTCACTATGCGTTAGCGTCAGCTCCCCGGCGTCGTCCGATGCTTGGATCGCCGATGCCGGATAGCTTGCAGTCTGAAGGCCGACGAGCATCAAAGGCATTCTGAGCAGCGGGGCACCAGCGGTCGTTTTGGGAGCTGGAATGCGCATGGTCACGCCCATCCGATCGAACCCCTGAGCATCGCCGCTCGGCGTCAACGTAACCGCCAGCGGCGGCGGGGCGGCCGTGTCAGAACCGGGTGCGGGTGCGGGTGCGGGTGCGGCCCCTATCAGCGCAAGCGCGGTCACGCTTGCAAGCGCGGCACGGCGCAACCCGGTGCCAAGACGTCGATGATCAATCATGAAGAAGCCCCTCCGGTCTGTGTTTCACTCTGCTGCAGGCGTTGTCGATAAAGGAGTGCAACCGCCGCCAAATCCTGCACGGCGTGTCCCAACGACTTGTAGACTGTTATCTCTTGAGCGCTCTGCCGACCGACAACCGCCCCGCTCAAGACTTCGCCTATCTCGGCGACGACATGGCTGTCATCGACCCGACCTGCTGCCTTAGCGACGAGGAACTCAGCGCCTTGCGCCAAGACCGATGCCCGACTGTCTGCAACAAATCGGCCAACGGCGACCAAATCGTCATCGACTTCGACGGGTCCGGGACCGCTGGAACCGACCAGGTTAATATGCGTGCCGGGGCGGACCCAGCGGCCATGAAGGATCGGCTGCGCCGCACCGCTCACCGTGCAGATGATGTCGGCTTGAGCGGCGGCTCGCTCGCCGTCTAGCTCCACAGTGATATCTAGCCCCGTTTCGGCGGCGAGGCTCGCCGCAAGCTTTTGCGCCTTGGTTTCGTCACGTCCCCAGAGAACTACGCGCTCGATCGATCGGACGAGCGCGAGCGCCCGGACATGCTCAGCCGCCTGTGCACCGGTTCCGAAGATGGTAAGCCTGGTCGCATCGGCGCGGGCGAGCGCGTCCGTTGCGACGGCGGTCGCGGCAGCGGTACGGATCAGCGTCACCTCTTCAGCGTCTGCGATGCAGACCGGGTGCCCCTCTTCGGGCTCGAAGAGGACCACGAGCCCGCGATGCGCGCGGCGGCCTGGATCGTCACGGTTGGGGAAGACCGAGATCAGCTTAGCGCCGAAAAAGTCGTCTTCGGCCAGCGCACCCGGCATCAGGGCAAAGGTCCGCCGCTCGCCTAGCGAAAGCATGGTGCGAAGCAGCTGCCGGGTACGGCCGGCAGACAGTGCGCGCATCGCAGACCGAACCGCGCCTATACAGGCGGAATGGCCGAGGTGGCGCCGGACATAGGTTCGATCGAAGAAGGCGATGTCAGGGATCGACATGAAAAAAACAAAGCTCCACGCAATAGGCAGAAGACAAGGTGGCTAGCATCAGGACGCGACAGGTTGATCGGTGGCTACGATCGTGACCAGCAGCACGTTTGCGCCCTCGCGATGCTTTAGATGCAGTGTCCCGCCGTTGCTGAGGAGAAGCGCGTCGCACAAGCCGAGGTGATATCGGCTATCACCGCAATCGACCGTTGCTGCTTCGCCAGCAAAGAGCAACACCGTTCCGTTCTCGGGCACATTGACGGTGGATGAGACTCTCTCTACTTTAGCTGCAAAGGCGTCCCTTCGCACCATCACGTTCAAATCATGGACAACGCCTTCAGGTGCCGAGCCGTCAACTGCCTGATCACCCGCGAAGGCAAATGGTGCACAGCTCGAGGAGAGCGTTACCGGCGCATGCTGCGGACCGAAATCCAGATCGAGCCTGCCGTCGAGGACGACGAGGACGCGATCCACGCCGGGAAAGCATGAGAAGGGTCCCGATCCGGTTACCTCAGCCATGCTGACGCGCCAGTCGAAGCTTTCGCCCGCTCCGGCCGCGGGAGCACAGCAGATTTCGCGCGTGATCCCGCCACCGTTGCGCCAAGGCTGCGCGACGCGATCGGCTGCGCGCAGGAGGCGCGGAGTCTTCATCGCAAGATGCCGGGAAGATCCAGGCCCTTCTCCCGCGCGCAATTGAGCGCGATGTCATACCCTGCGTCGGCGTGACGCATGACACCTGTCGCAGGGTCGTTCCACAACACGCGCTCCAGCCGGCGTGCGGCTTCAGGCGTGCCGTCGGCAACGATTACCATGCCCGAGTGCTGCGAATAGCCCATTCCAACACCTCCGCCGTGGTGCAGGGAAACCCAGGTGGCGCCCGACGCGGTGTTAAGGAGCGCATTAAGCAGCGGCCAGTCGGAGACCGCATCAGATCCGTCGCGCATCGCCTCGGTCTCGCGGTTGGGTGAGGCGACCGAACCGGAATCGAGATGGTCACGCCCGATGACCACCGGCGCCTTGAGCTCACCCGAGGCTACCATCTCATTGAAAGCGAGCCCTAGCCGATGACGATCGCCCAGGCCGACCCAGCAGATGCGCGCGGGCAGCCCCTGAAAATGGATGCGCTCGCGTGCCATATCCAACCAGCGATGGAGGTGCGCATCGTCAGGCAGCAGCTCCTTCACCTTGGCATCCGTCCGGTAGATATCCTCCGGGTCTCCCGACAGCGCCACCCAGCGGAACGGACCAACGCCTCGGCAGAACAGCGGTCGGATATAGGCTGGAACAAAGCCGGGAAAGGCGAAGGCGTCCGCAACGCCTTGGTCCTTGGCAACTTGCCGAATATTGTTTCCGTAGTCGGTGGTCGGCACGCCGTCCCGGCTGAAGGCGAGCATGGCCTCGACATGGCGTGCCATGGACGCTTTGGCGGCTTCTGCCACGACCGTCGGATTCTGCTCTCGCGTCGCCAGCCAGCGCTCGACCGTCCAACCTGCCGGAAGGTAGCCGTTCACCGGATCATGTGCACTGGTCTGATCGGTCAATAGATCCGGACGGATACCGCGTGCGTGCATCTCCGGCAGCAACTCTGCGGCATTGCCGAGCAGGCCAACCGAGACCGGCTTGCGCGCGGTCGTGACGATCTCGATCGCCTCATCAAGGCTGTCGGTCGCGCGGTCGAGATAGCCGGTGCGCAGTCGCATATCGATGCGACTTTGCTGACATTCGATCGCGAGACACGACGCACCGGCCATGACCGCCGCGAGCGGCTGCGCTCCGCCCATTCCGCCGAGCCCGGCGGTCAGCAGCCAGCGGCCCGACAGGTCGCCGCCATAATGTTGGCGCCCCATCTCGACGAACGTCTCGTAGGTGCCCTGCACGATACCCTGCGTGCCGATGTAGATCCACGACCCCGCCGTCATCTGTCCGTACATGGCGAGCCCCTTGCGATCGAGCTCATCGAAATGCTCCCAATCGGCCCAGCGCGGCACGAGATTAGAATTAGCGAGTAGCACCCGAGGCGCATCTGGATGAGTACGAAATACGCCCACAGGCTTGCCCGACTGGATCAACAGCGTCTGGTCGTCTTCCAGACGCTCCAACGTGGCCACGATGCGGTCGTAGCTATCCCAGTCTCGCGTGGCGCGGCCGATCCCGCCATAGACGACCAGTTCCTCCGGTCGCTCCGCCACGTCCGGATGAAGATTGTTCATCAACATGCGAAGCGGCGCTTCCGTCAGCCAGCTTCGGGCCGTGCGTGTGGTGCCCGTCGCGGCAGCGACACGGCGGCTGGGGTCAAGGCGGCTCATGAGTGTCCTTTCGCAAAGGAGATGCAGGCGTGGATGATGGCCCGCAGCGTCGGCGCCACGGAGGGTTCCGGGTGGGCCAGCGCGGGCCAGTTCATTTCATCGGGCTGATCGGGCTCAGCAAGGTAGCCTCGCATCGCCAACTCCATCTGGATCGCGTGAATGCCGTCGCATGGTCGTCCGTAATGCCGGGTCGTCCAGCCGCCGCGGAAGCGGCCATCGATAACGATGTCCAGCCCGCTAGCTGCGCATATGTCGGCCACCGCGTCGCGCAGAGCTGGATCGCAGGTGACGCCGCCGTCGGTACCGATATTGAAATGGGGCAGCACCCCATCAAACAGTCGAGGAATGCGGCTGCGGATCGAGTGCGCATCGTAAAGCACGACTGTTTTGTGGCGTTCCCGCAACCGGCGAAGCTCTGCCGCAAGCGCGGCATGATATGGATCGAAATAGACGCCGCGCCGGCGTTCAATTTCGGCAGGTGTTGGCGGATCTCCATGATAGAGCGCCTCACCATCGAAGGTTTCAGCCGGACATAGGCCCGTGGTCGCCTGCCCCGGGTAAAGAGATACTCCCGATGGATCGCGGTTGCAGTCGATCACACTGCGCGACACGCGCGTGCGGACTAAAGTCACGTCCAGGTCGCGGCCGAACGCGTAGAGTTCGTCAATCCACCAGTCGGTGTCCTTGCGTGCCCGCCACGAAGAAACGAACGCTGCTTCCAGCTCAGCAGGGATATCGGTGCCTGTGTGCGGCAAACCGATGACAAGCGGAGCATCGCCGCGTCGGACCTCGATTAAATCGCTCATCCCAGCCCCGGCAGACAGACGCCCGCAGCCGCGACGAGGCTGCCCGATCGGACGATGGTTGTGGCTGCTTCCATGTCGGGGTGGAAATACCGGTCGTCGTCCAGCGTCGGCACTGCGGCGCGAAGGTGTGCACGGGCGGCTTCGAGGGCGACGCTCGAGACGAGGGGGCGGTGAAAGTCGCATCCCTGCGCTGCGGCGAGCAACTCGATCCCGATAACGGCGGTGGCATTATCCGCCATGTCGAGCAGTCGACGGCTACCATGTGCCGCCATGGATACGTGATCCTCCTGATTGGCGGAGGTGGGGATCGAATCTACCGAAGCGGGATACGCGCGCTGCTTGTTCTCGCTGACTAGCGCAGCGGCGGTGACCTGCGGAATCATGAATCCGGAGTTGAGACCGGGACGTGGCGTCAGGAAAGCAGGTAAACCCGACAGCGCAGGATCAACCAGCATGGCGATCCGCCGCTCGGAAATCGAGCCAATCTCGCACACCGCCAGCGCGATCATGTCGGCGGCAAAAGCGACCGGCTCTGCGTGGAAATTGCCACCAGACAGTGCTTCGTCGGTTTCAGGGAACACAAGCGGGTTGTCGGAGACACCGTTCGCTTCCGTCTCCAGCGTTGCGGCGGACTGGCGCAGCACATCCAGCGCCGCGCCCATGACCTGTGGCTGGCAGCGTAAGCAGTAAGGATCTTGGACACGAACGTCGTCCACCAGATGGCTCGCGCGGATGGCGGAGCCGGCCATCAGAGAACGCAGTGCTTCTGCGCTTTCGATTTGACCACGATGCTGCCGGAGCGCGTGAATGCGTCCATCAAACGGCGTGTCAGATCCGCGCGCCGCCTCGGTCGAGAGGGCCCCAGTAACGAGCGCCGCCTGGAACAGGCGCTCAGCTCCGAACAAACCGGCTAGAGCGTTGGCTGTCGAAAATTGCGTGCCATTTAGGAGTGCCAGTCCTTCCTTCGGGCCAAGCTCCAAAGGCTGAAGGCTGGCGGCTTGCAACGCGTCGGCCGCTGGGCGGCGCTGACCCTCGACCTGAATTTCACCCACGCCGATCATCGCTGCAGCCATGTGGGACAAGGGAGCCAGATCCCCGCTCGCGCCAACGGAACCTTGTGCCGGAACGACCGGAGTAAGACCGCGGTCGAGCATCGCCTCAAGAAGCGCTATTGTTTCAGGGCTCACGCCCGATGCGCCCTGCGCCAGACTGGCGAGCTTCAGCGCCATCATCAGTCGTATGACGGGGACAGGGGAGGGCCTGCCGGTGCCCGCAGCATGGCTCAACACGATATTGCGCTGTAGGGTCGCAAGATCGTCATCACCGATCCGCACCGTCGCAAGCTTTCCGAAACCGGTGTTAATGCCGTAGACCGGCGCACCACGCGCGACAATTCGAGCGACGGCTTGCGCACTTGCTGCGATCGGACCAGCACTCGACGGGTTCAGGCGAACGCCTGCGCCGAACCAGATGCTGCGCCAGTCCTTCAGACTGACTTCGCCGGGGGTGAGTAGTTGGTCGGTCAACGGCCTCTCCAAATACGGGCATGGAGTGGGTTGAACCCCATGCGATAGACAAGTTCGGCAGGCTGCTCGATGTCCCAGATTGCGAGGTCACAGGCCTTGCCGGCTTCGAGGGTCCCGATCTCATGATCGAGGCCGAGAGCGACGGCAGCGTTGCGGGTGACACCCAGCAGACATTCCTCGACCGTCAGTCGGAACAGCGTTGCGCCCATGTTGAGCACGAGGAGCAGCGAAGTGAGCGGGGAGGTGCCCGGATTGCAGTCGGTCGCCAATGCGATCGGCACGCCCGCCACGCGCAGCCCCTCAACGGGCGGCAGCTTTGTTTCCCGCATGAAATAGTAGGCACCGGGCAAGAGGGTGGCGACGGTGCCTGCCGCGGCCATCGCCGTGATGCCGGCATTATCCAAATATTCCAGGTGATCGGCCGACAGCGCACCGTATCGGGCGGCGAGCGACGCGCCGCCTAGGTTCGATAGCTGCTCGGCGTGAAGCTTGACTGGCAAGCCATAGGCAGCGGCGGCGGCAAAGATCCGCTCAACCTGGGCGGGGCTGAATGCAATGCTCTCGCAGAAAGCATCCACCGCATCCGCCAAACCCTCGGCAGCAATTGCCGGTAGCATCTCGTCGCACACCACGGCCATGAAGCCGTCCGCGTCGTCGCGATGCTCAGGCGGTACCGCGTGGGCGCCGAGGAAGGTGGTGGCGATGCGCACGGGGCGTTCGCCTCCCAGCCGTCGCGCGGCGCGCAGCATTCGAAGTTCCGACTCGCATTGAAGTCCGTACCCTGACTTCACTTCCACGGTGGTCACGCCTTCAGCGATGAGCGCGTCGAGGCGCGGCAAGGCGGCAGTGACCAGCGCGTCCTCGCTCGCTGCGCGTGTTGCGTGCATCGTCGAGACGATCCCGCCGCCAGCGCGTGCAATTTCTTCGTAGCTGGCGCCAGCCAAGCGCAATTCGAACTCTCGCGCACGGTCGCCGCCAAAAATCAGATGAGTATGGCAGTCAATCAGGCCTGGCGTGATCCACCGCCCTTCGCAGTCGATCACATCGACAGCGCTTAGCCGCGGAGCCTCTACAGCAGTGCCAGCGAAAACGATGCGTCCATCCCGCACAGCGACCAATCCGTCGTCGATAAGGCCAAGGCCTTCTCCCGCCATCGTCGCTAGCCTGGCATTGCGCCATAGCCGGTCGCAGTTTTGCATCACGTGCTCCCGCATCGTTGCTTGCGGCCCATTATGTCTATACATTTAACGTGATGCAAGCGATGAGGAGCAGCTTCGTGACGAAGACTTTCTGGATGGATGCGGCGCTCCTCCCGACGGGATGGGCAAATCGAACGCGCATTAGCGTGGAAGCGGGTGTCATCCAGTCGATCGAACTAGATGTGACGCCCCGAGTGGGGGACGAGCGATGCGGGGTGATCGTGCCCGGCGTCCCCAATCTCCATAGTCACGCTTTTCAGCGCGCGATGGCGGGGCTAGCCGAACATCGCGGCGATCGGTCGGACAGCTTCTGGACGTGGCGCGATCTCATGTATCGCTTCGCTCAACGTCTCGACCCGGAAGGCATGCGCGCGATCGCCGCCCTCGCGTTCATGGAGATGTTGGAAGGTGGCTTTGTGCGAGTGGGTGAATTCCATTACCTTCATCACCAGCCGTCTGGCGCATATTACGACAATGTGGCCGAGATGAGCGCCGCCATTATCGCAGCAGCCGAAGAGACGGGCATCGCGCTGACGCTGCTTCCGGTCCTTTACGCGGCGTCGGGCTTCGGCGGATCGATTCCTAACGTCACCCAACGGCGCTTCGTCAACGGGCTCGAAGCGTTCAATAATCTTCTCGAGGCAATTGAAACCGCCGCAACGGGACACCCGGACATAGTAGTAGGTCTTGCGCCGCATAGCCTACGCGCGGTGCCGCCGGATCTGCTTCGTGACGTTGTTCGCCTGCGTCCGCACGCGCCGGTCCATATTCACGTCGCTGAGCAGGTTCAGGAGGTGGAGGACTGCATCAAATGGAGCGGTCGCCGACCAGTCGAGTGGCTCCTGGATGAAGTAGAGGTGAGTGATCGCTGGTGCCTCGTGCACGCAACGCATGTTACCGACATTGAGTTGGCCCGCATCGTCGCGAGCGGGTCGGTCGTTGGCCTATGCCCGATTACGGAGGCAAACCTTGGCGACGGCATTTTCCCGGCGGCGGGCCTGCTGGAGCAAGGCGGGCGGTTTGGCATCGGGACTGACTCGAACGTTCGCATCGGAGTAGCGAACGAGCTGGCTCTGCTAGAATATGGTCAACGTCTTGTTCGGCGAGAGCGCAACGTCCTTGCCCAGCCTGGTGCGGCAACCGGTCGGTCCTTGTTCGAAGCGGCAATCGAGGGCGGCGCTGTGACTCTCGGGGGGGGGCTGTGCGGCATTGTGCCAGGCGCGCCGGCCGACTTCGTCCAACTCGACCGCGCACATCCCTCGCTTGTGCATCGAAATGGCGATGCGCTCCTCGACAGTTGGATCTTTGCAAGCGGAAACCCGGCGGTTGAGCATGTCTGGCGGCGTGGTAGAAAGGTGGTCGAGGGAGGACGGCACCATGCGCGGGAGCGAATTGTGCACCGTTATGGTGAGGCGTTGAAACGGTTAATGGATGAGGAATAAGCGCGCGACCAGTCTGCACGGCCGTATCCGTTCGGACGTCGAAAAGGCGATTATGACGGGACAGCTGCGACCAGGTGATCGTATCCCGTCCGAGGCCGACTACATGGAGCGCTACGGCTGCTCGCGGATGACGGTTAGCAAAGCCCTTTCGTCGCTGTCTGCCGCCGGCCTCATCGAACGCCGCAAGCGTGCGGGATCATTCGTTGCGCCCCAGACGATCGATATGGCCGCACTCGCGATCCCCGATATCCGTGCGGAAATCGAGGGGCGTGGCGCCCGCTACGGCATGGACCTATTGAATCGGCGGATCACGCCCGACGGTGATGGGATGATCGTAGGGGAGACGCCGGGATCGTTCCTTCGCCTTACATCACGCCACTTGGCCGATGGCAGGCCCTTTGCGATCGAACACCGCATAATCAATCTAACTGCCGTGCCCGAGGCGCGCGCCGTTGATTTCACTTCCCAGCCACCGGGTAGCTGGCTCCTGGCTAACATCCCCTGGACACAGGCGGAAAATCGTATTGCGGCGAGGCTGGCGGGAGAGGATGCGGATGCGCTCGCTTGCGACGTTGGCGCGCCGTGCCTTTGCCTTGATAGACGGACATGGCGGGCAGGGGAGGCAATCACCAGCGTTCGCCAGATCTTCTCGGCAGCCGGGTTCAATCTGATCGCGAGGTTTAGCGCTGCAAGCTGATGGCGCTTCCACGACCAAGACTTTCCCGTAAATTCGCACGAAAGCGCATATTTGATGCGCCATCCGTGCGGCTTGTCCTGCGCTTCGCAATGTTCTCGCATCGGTCCCCTGCCAATATGTGACTCATCAGAGTGAAGAGAGGGGCATAGCTTGTTCTTAAGGCGAGCGATTTTGGCGCTGGTAGCCATGATCGGCACGACGCAGGCGCAGGCGCAGGTGCCGCCCTCGGTTGCGCCAGAAGGGCAAGATGCAGCGAGGGGAGGGGGCGGGCCGCCGCTGCCGCCGTCCGCGACTGTGTGGCGGATGGATCCCGCCAAAGACCGCGCCCCGATCGTGCCGCGCCGCTTCGTACGCGATCGGGTTGGCGTCTTCGCAGGCACCCGCCTGAAATACACGGTAACGGCTGCCGACACCCTGCTGAAGGATGCGCTTGGCCGGCCGACTGGCTCCATCTTCTCCTTTTCCTACGTCGCGCGGCCACGTGCAGGGTTTGATCGCCCGGTGATCTTCATCTTCAACGGCGGTCCCGGCTCCTCGTCGCTATGGCTGCACATGGGCGTGCTCGGACCGCGCAAGATCGCGTTCCGCGACGTATCGCCGAGCCAGGTGCCGCCCTATCGCTTGGTCGACAACCCGGACAGTGCGCTCGCCGTTGCAGACCTCGTATTTGTCGATCCGATCGGCACCGGCTTCAGCCGCTACTGGGGCGGGGGCAAGCCGTCAGACTTTTATGGACGGGAGGAAGACGCCAAGGCCACGGTGGATTTCATCCAGGACTGGTTGCGCGTCAACCACCGCTGGAACAGCCCCAAGTTCCTGATCGGTGAGAGCTACGGGACAACCCGCGCCGCTCTGGTGGCGAACCGCCTGTTCGGTGGCGTCTTTGGCGGCACCCTGCGCGGGATCGCGATTAACGGCGTCATTATGATAGGGGGCAATGGCGGCCTGGCGACACCGCAGGGCAACGACGCCTACCTCACCACCTTTACCACGATGGCGGCGACTGCCTGGTACCACGGGCGGGTGAATGCCGCAGGCCGCAGCTTCGACCAGTTCATCGCCGACGCCGGCCGCTTCGCGCACGACGGACTGTTGCCAGGTCTCGATAGCTGGGCGACGCTCGGCGCGCCTGAGCGCTCAGCGCTGGCGCAAAGGGCTGCAGGCTTCGTGGGGCTCCACCCTGATTATCTGCTCTCCAAGGGCCTCAAGATCGAAGTGCCCGAGTTTCAGAAGGCATTGCTGGCCGATCGGCACGAAGTGATCGGTATGTATGATGGCCGCTATACGCTGCCAGCGATGGGGGGCGCGCACGATCCGGTTGGCGACGATCCCGCCATGGGCCAATATGCCCCCGCGTTCATCGGCGGCTTTGAAACCTACATTCGCGACGACCTAGGGATCGATGTAGACGATGAGTACGTCGTGATCGACTGGATCAACGTCAACTTCCCCTTCTCGCAGCGCGGCGGTGAGGATGACACCGCCGGCGCGGCACTGGCAGCCACCATGCGGCGCAACCCGGACATGTGGCTGATGTCGATCCAGGGTTGGTTCGACATGTTCGGCGCGGTGGGTAGCGCCGCCTACGGAATTGCGCAGCGTGAGCTTCCGTCCGATCGCGTTGAGCAGAAGACGTATTGGTCCGGACACATGGCCTATGTCGGAGATGCCGGGCTAAAGATGGCTGCCGACCTCAAGGATTTCATCCGCCGGGCGTCGCTTGGGCGTCCCCACTCGGTCGCCGCGGCCGCAAAGAGCGAAGGAGACCGCCCGTGACGCTGCTAAAAAGCCTCAGAGGTCGCAGCGCCTTGATCGGTGCCGCTCTTGCGGCGAGCGCGCTAGCTGCAGGCGCTGCTGGCGCGCAGGATCGTACGACTCCGCCCGAGAGGATCGCCCCTCTCCTTCACGACGATGAGGCAATCGTTGTCACCCATCACGAGGTTCGTACGTCGGCCGGCGTGCTCAACTACGACGCGCGTGCCGGGCGCCTCGCCATCCGCAACGACGAAACCGGCGCGGTACGCGGCTATGTCTACTTTACCGCCTATGTGGTGCCTACACAGAACGGCCGCTCGCGCCCGCTGACGATACTATGGAACGGCGGTCCTTCGAGCAACTCGCTGCTGCTCCACACCGAGATGTTCGGGCCGCGCCGCATCACCGAAAGTGGGATGGTCGACAACGCAGAAACGCTGCTGGCGACCTCCGATCTTGTCTTCTACGATCCAGTGGGTACCGGCTTCAGCCGCGCAGGGAATGACGCCGACCGCGAGTTCCTGACCACCTTGGGCGATTTCGCGGAGACGGCGGAGTTCGTGCGCGCCTATCGCGCGCGCTTTGCCGCTAGCCGTCAACCGCTCTTCCTTGCCGGCGAAAGCTACGGCACTTGGCGGGTAAACGGCACGACCGAGATGCTGACGAACAGGGGGATTCGCGTAGCCGGCGCGATCCTGATCTCAGGAGGCGTGCCGGGATCGCTGATGTCGGCCGCGTTCCAGGATGCGATGTACGTGCCAGCGCGGACGGCGACCGCGTTCGAGTTGCGCAAGCTACCGCCTGACCTGCTGCGCAACAAGGACGCGACGATGGCACAAGTCAACGCATGGATAAGGACAACATACCTGCCAGCGCTGGAACACGTCGAGACGCTTACGCGCGCGCAGCGCGACGCCGTGACCGTATCGCTTGCCCGCTTTACGGGTGTGCGTCCGGAGCAGATCGATCGCAAAACGCTGGTGATGACCAACAACGCTTACAAGTCGGGGTTATTCGAAGGCAATCGCGACAGAATGCTGAACACCTTCGACATGCGATTGCAAGGTTCAAACCCGGCAGCGGAGGCGGAGGTACCGAACCGCGTTCAGACCCTCGCTGACTATTTTCGCGGCGAACTCGGCTACAGAACCGACCTCGCCTACACCGGCTTGGAGGACGGCTACATGCCGACCCCTGGCCCTCCGAGGCGGTCGACGGGCGAACGATGGGACTATAATCACGTGAAGATCACACCCGAAGTTGTCGCACGGATGCAGTCGGGTGGGGGGCCGCCGCTATCTCAGCCGTGGCTACAGAACGCGATGCGTAAGGACGCCGGCATTCACGTATTCGTCGCTGCGGGTCGCTACGACAGCCTCAACATGTGCGAAGGTAACCTAGCCATGTCGGGCAAGCTGGAAACCTCGCTCTCCTCCCGCTTTGAGCATCATTGCTATGAGGGCGGTCACATGATGTATCATGTTCCAGCTTCGCGCTTGAGGTTGGCGCGCGATGTCGCCGACTTTGTAAATCGGGTTTCCAAAACCGCGCCATGATGTCGTGCATCAGTCACGGTTGTGAGCTACCCGCGCGTGGTCACGGCGTGGATCAATAATCAGCTTCGACCCTGCCTGTCCGGTTTCGATTTTACATAATCTTTGTTATCGAACTCGACCTAATGCGCTGATTGGGGCCGGAAATCAGCTGCCCGCGCCCTTGCCCACCGCGATCAGTCGCCTCACTTTCGCCGCTGTCACGTGCCCCTTGTTAGCGAGGCAGGCAAGGCGTTTATCGTGGGACCTCGACCAAACTTTTGATATCGATACCCTATGTCGCTACCCATTGTCGCTGATCACCTGAAACTGCCCGCTGCTGAGCTCTTTGGCGATCGCCTCAAGCAGCGCAGGCTCGAACTGGGGATGACGCAGGCGCAGTTTGCGGATCGCGTCGGGAGCACCGCCGCCTATGTCTCGCAGGTCGAACGAGGACAGGCAAACCCGACGCTTGATGTCATGGCGAAGTTTGCCGCTGTGGCCGGAATGGAGGTCTGGGATATGCTTCGGCCTTCCAAAGGCTAGCCGAGAAATACTCCGCATCTGGTCGTAATCGTATCCAAAGATGCGATTGTTGGCCCTTGTCGGCCGCGGTAAAGTCCTTTCGACGACAAGCGTGTTACCTATGCGTCGCGGGAGAATGCTTGCGTGACTGATGGTGCAATATTGCGGATGCGCTTTGGGAAGAGAGTCGGCCGTCTAGCAAAGCGGTCCGGCTTGTCGGTCGACGAACTGGCTGACCGGGCGGAATTGTCAACGAGCCGTATGGAAGACGTGCTGCACGGGCGGCAGAATTGCGTCACGCTACGTGAGATGAACGTCATCGCGCGGGCACTGGCGGCTCCCCTCCCCGATCTCCTTGCTCCGAGCGACGACTGGGATCGTGGCGCTCGAGGAAGTTGAAGAGCGTTGATCGCGAGACGCCTCTCGCCTTTGCAACGCTGGTCGCGGTGGCGCCGGCCTCTTCCAGCTGCCTCCTGATGCTCGACAAATCCGCAGGATCGAGCAGCGGCTTGCGTCCGCGCGATGCCGTCTCCGGATGCGTTTTCAAGCCGTGCAGATAGCGATGGTGACCATCGAGTGCCCGCAACAGCGCGTGCAGTTTGTCGCCCGGTGCCGGATCGATGACGATGTCGGCCGAGACAATCTCGAAGGCGATACCATCGCGAAGCAGTCTGCCGATGATGCGGATCAACGTGCCTGTCGAGATCGTGATGCAGTTGAGATCGTACACGGCAACCCGATCACCCGCCTCGAGCCGAATGCCGGCTCGCGAGAGCAGTTCGCCGAATTTATTGAAGCTGTGGCGACCAGCGATAATGACGTGAGCATCGGGCCTCATGGCAGCCTGCTGGTCGACGATCGTCGCCGAACCTTGGCATTCCGCGAGAAACGCGACGGTCTTACTCACCCCCAGGCCCTCCCCTCGCCGAACGATGCTGCTCCTTCCGCAACGTCGTTGCCCAGGAGGCCGACTTACTAGGTCATGCGCCAACAGCGAGCAACATGGGCACGACCGTCTGTAGCGGGCCCGCCTGCCGCCTTGAGCACGGATGCTCACCCACGTCCTAAAACGGCAATTGCCTGATGCGTCATTATCGTCTAATGGTTTAGTTGGACTGGAATGGACAGTGAGGCATGGTGCTTCCCACGACGCTGACAGCGAAGGCGATAAAGCTCTGCGCAGCGATGCTTGGAGCTTCGGGCGCGTCATTGCCTGCGTCCTTCCCGATCGTCGTCACAAGCGGCGTTCATCTCACCGATGCGCCGCAGAATGCAGCGGATGCCGAGGCGACCGTTCGTGACCTCATCGCCCTTGGAGCCGACTTCACGGCAGGTCCGCTGGCGATCAATGGACGCGACTTCGCTACCTATGGCGTCACGCCGCGTTCGGCATTCGACCCCTGTGCCCTCGCGCGTATCGACGGATCTTTTGATCCTTCCTTGAGGAGGATCGCTCCTACCGTCTCGTCAGTCACGGCGCTGCTCCGTCAGGCCTTCGGTGCGCGCATCACCGATACGATCCGGCCGACGAACGCGACCTATGGCGCGCGGTATAGCTGGCACAAGGTGGGCCAGGCGATCGACTTCGTCCCGGCAGGCGGTGTCGGCGCGATCGACCGCGCGCAGATCCGCGCCCTTCTCGCATCCCATCAGCTTCAGGTCGTCGAACTGCTCGGTCCTGGAGATCCTGGTCACTCGAACCACTGGCACGTCGCTTTCGCGCAACCCGGCCAGATCAGCGATGATCCGCGCCGGATCGAAGGCGACGAGGACTGGATCGTCGACGTCCCCAACATGGAACAGAAGCAAAGGCTCGCGGCAGCCGAGCCGAGATCGGCGGCTCAGAAAACGCCGCAGTCGGTCTCGGCGGCGCCTCCCACCTGGGACGTATTCGCCACAGCGCAGTGGCAAGCAGGTCAGGGAGGCGGGTGATGCTGGGACAAGGTTTTAAGCGATGTGTCGGAGCGACAGCCAACTTGGCGCTTCCGCTCGCCGCACTGATCGGGATCGCGATGCCGCAGTCCGCTCGCGCCTCCGACTGGGGATGTCAGGTGATCCTGTGTCTAGCGACGCCAGGATCGCCAACGACGTATCCTGCATGCGTGCCTCCCATCACCAAACTCTGGCAGCACCTGGCGACAGGCGGGGTTTTTCCAACTTGCCTCGGCGTTGGCATTCGAAGTCGTGCCAGCAAACATGGCTATACGGTCACGATCACCAGGACCGATGGCGTGACGTCGCGGTATCAGCTCGACACGCGCTACCAGTCGGTGACGCCTCAGTGATCTACGATATTCCTGCCATCATCGTCCTTGCGCAGCGGTGTGCCCCTGAGGTCGCGACAGAAGCGATGGTACCGCTCGTGGTGACTGAGAGCGGCGGCGATGCGCTGCAAATCAACATCAATAAAGGTCCGCGCGTCCGCGCTCGATCCGTTTCGGAAGGGGTAGCCCTTGTCCGCCGCTACGTCGCTGCTGGCTACACGGTGGATGTCGGTCTTGCCCAGATCAATTCCGCTAACTTCGCCCGCCTCGGCGCGACCATCGAAGCGGTTTTCGAGCCCTGCAACAATCTTCGCCTGGCCTCCCAGATGCTGCAAAGCGGTTACGGCACGGCATCCCGCTATTATGCCGGGATCGATGCGATCTCCGCGACGTACTCGCTGTACAATACCGGGAGACTAACCCGAGGAATTCGGAACGGGTACGTCGGTCGCATCTGGTCGACCGCGGCGAAGCTGGGCTCGATCGCCACAGCGCCGGCGCTTCCCGACAGTGGCGCAGACGTCGCTACACCCCCCTCCCCGGCCCCCGTAGCGGCCCGTCTCCGACAGGACGAATGGGTCGTCGGCCAGCTTCGATCCGGTACGATCGAGGTGTTCAAATGAGTGCCACGAACAGCATCGCGCGGGAAGTCAACGCGGGCGAGACGCCTGCTGTGCCGGTCGGCTTCGAACTGCCGCCGGCTCTTGCTTCGCGATACAAGGTTCGCATCGTCGATGGGGCGGATGGAGAGCAGCGCATCGGTTTGTTCCGACCGGTTGACCGCGATGGCCCGTCGATAGAGATCACGAACGATCGCATTGTCGCCAGAAGCGAGGATGCCGAAACCGTCGCCGCGCTGGTAAAGATCGCTCAGCATAGCGGCTGGGATCGTATCGCGGTCGATGGATCGCCCGAGTTCCGACAGGCAGTCTGGAAGGCCGCTTCGCGCGAGGGGCTCGCCGTTAGCGGTTATGAACCAAGCTTCGCCGAGCTGGAGGGCGTGGCGCAGACACGGCGCGAGACGTCCGATGGCCATGTGCGCGATCTCCAAGCCCAAACACCATCTGACGAGCGAACCGGTGCGACCGGTGGCCATGCTCCGCTCGAGGCGGTTGCGGCGGCCGCGAGCGGCAGCCGGGGAGACGATGTAGAACGCGACGGCAATGATCTGTCCGACGGTGATCGCCGCCTGCTCTTGACGCTCAGCCGACACACCGAAGACCGAAAGTCTCTCGCGGAGGGAATTCGTCCGGACATGGATGCGTTCGATCGGGAGGTCCAGAACGAGCGGCTCGAGAGCAATCGCGAGGCGCTGAGTGCCGCGTTGGATCAGGCGCTAGAAAGCCCTACGCTGGTGGCCGCTTTCCAGCGCGCAGGCTTCGAACCGGAGGCGTTGCGATCGTCAAGCAAGTCAGACCAGTGGGATCGCGACATCGCGGACGCGGTCTATCTCGCGCGATCGGGTTTGCACCGCGACGCTGCGGACCGAGAGACAAACATCCCGGCTGCCAGCCTCCGAGATCTAGAAACCGCTCGGGACGATAGAACGCCAGCTGAGCGAGCGGACGGTGAGCCTGGACCGGCCGTCGCGCGCGAGCCTCTTCTCTTGGAGGCTCAGAGCCACACTACGCCGGATCGGCGTCGCGACGACGACGAGCTGGCCGAAGTATTTTTGCATGGACCGCCGGAGCGGATCGCAGCTGACCCGCGGCTCGAAGGGGCGCGGCAGGCACAAGCCGCCATGGAGCTTCATATCGGCGAGATTTTTGGCGGGGATGCGAGCCGGATGACGTCCGCCACGCTCGAAAGCCGCCTGATGATCTCGGATGTGCTGCGGCGTGGGCTCGATGTCTCGGTCCGAGAATCAACGCCTATTCGTCAGATCGAGCCGGTCCAAAACCGGCCCGACATGGAGAGGTAGTGCAAGCGATGGAGACCCGCATGAAGTTAACGTCGAAAATGGGCCGACTGATGTCCGATCGCCGCGCCCGGCAGGTGGTCGGCCTGGTCGGCGCGGTTGCCTTGGTGGCGATCGCGCAGCCCGCACTCGCGCAGAGTAGCGGGACCGCGATCGAGGGCGGCCTCAACACGATCAAACAGTGGATGGTTACGATCGCCGGCGTGGTGGGCGTGATCGCGGTCATGGCCGTTGGATATGCGAAACTGACCGGCCGCATGGACTGGGGACGCGCCGTCACCGTGTTGATCGGCATCGGTATCATCTTCTCTGCGACCACGATCGTCGGTTGGATGAGCTCGGGTGGCTGACGTCGATAAGCTGGCGGAGGATAAGGTCTTCCTCGCGCTGACCAGGCCATCGGTCTTCATGGGGCTGCCCCTCGAGGCGATCATGCCGATCATCATGGTCTGTATGGTGCTCTGGGGGATCATGCACAATCCCTTCTACCCGCTCGCCCTTTTCGGCGCGCTCTACTTCCCGGCCCGGATGGTGGTTCATTACGACTACAATGCTTTCCGCCTCTGGGGACTGTGGTTTCAGACCGTCTTCCTGTCGAAAAATCGCAAGTTCTGGGGTGGGGGGAGCTATTCTCCCGTTCGCCTCGGCAAGGCGGTCAGGCGCAAGCAGTTCGGCAATGACTGACACCAAGTTGAAGCATAAGCGTGTCGCCCTGCGCGAGGCGGACGACGTGAAGTTCATTCCCTATACGCGGCACGTCGACGACACCGTGATAATGCTCGAAGACGGCTCGCTGATGCGAATGTATCGCGTCGACGGGCGCCCGTTCGAGACCAGCGACGTCGCCGAGCTCAACACCTGGCATAGCAAGCTCAACATCACTTGGCGTTCGATCGGCGACGACCGTGTTGCCTTGTGGACCCATCTTGTCCGGACTGCGACGGACCCGGTTCTGGGCGGCGAGTTTCATTCGGATTTCGCCCGTCGACTGCAGGACCGATACTCGCAGGCGCTGCGGGAAAAGGTACTCTATCACAACGAGTTTTATGTGACGCTTGTCGTGCGCCCATCCAACATGGCCGGCGACCAGATGTCCAGGTTCTTCGGTCGCCGCAAGAACCCGATTGAGTTCGATCAGCGCGCGCTCACGATCATGGCGGATAAGTGCCGCGACTTTGAGACCCTCCTCGCTGAGGCGATGCCGGAACGGCTGTCGATCTACGAGCATGACGGCATCCTGTTCTCCCGGCCGATGGAGGTGCTGCACTTCATCCTCACGGGTGATCGTATTCGCATACCGCTGCTCGATGGACGTCTGGGTCAGGCACTCTACCAGTCACGCATGGTGTTCGGGCGCGAGGCGGCCGAGATCCGACTACCGCACAAATCGCACTATCTCGGCATGTTCGGCGTTCGCGAATATGTCGCGAGTACGCGAACCGGGCAGTTCAACAGCCTCCTCAAACTCGATTTTCCGTTCGTGCTGACGCAGAGCTTCGCCCCGCTCGTTAAGCAGGCCGCCAGCGAACGCTTCTCGAAAAAATATAAGCAGATGACGTCGTCGGACGATGCCGGCGTCAGCCAAGCGATGGAGCTGCTCGACGGACAGGACGAACTGATGGCGAACCGCTTCGTCATGGGTGAGCATCATCTGTCCATCTCGGTGATCGACGAGGATCCGAAACGGCTGCTCGACAGGCTCTCGATCGCGCGATCGGCTGCCGCGGATACGGGCATGGTCATGGCGCGCGAGGATGTTGCGCTCGAGGCCGCCTTCTGGGCGCAGCTTCCGGGTAATTTCCGGATGCGAGCCCGTCCAGCAGTCATCAACAGCCGCAACTTCGCCGCGCTGAGTCCCTTCTACACCTTCCCGTCAGGGAGGCGATCCGGCAATCACTGGGGCGACGCGGTGACGCTGCTCAAAACGCGCGCAGGCTCATCCTTCTGGTTCAACTTTCACCGCTCGGACATCGGTCACACGCTGATCATCGGACCGACCGGCGCCGGTAAGACGGTACTGCAGAACTTCCTTCAGGCGCAGCTCGAGAAGACCGGCGCGCGTCAGGTCTTCTTCGACAAGGACCGTGGCGCGGAGATCTTCGTCCGCGCCTGCGGCGGCACGTATCTTACTCTGCGGAACGGCGAGCCGACGGGCTTCGCGCCGTTGAAGGGGTTATCCCCGACAAAGGACAACATCGCCTTTCTGCGGCAGTTCATCCGCGTTCTCGTGCGCCGCGAAAACCGCCCGCTCTCGGTGGGCGAAGAGCGCCTGATCGACGACGGGATCGATGCCGTGATGCGCCTGCCTGCTTCCGCACGCTCGATCGGGGCGCTGCGCGAGCTGCTCGGATATGCGGACGCGGAGGGTATCGGGGCTCGGCTTGAGCGATGGTGCCAGGGCAGTGCGCTCGGTTGGGCGTTCGATGGTCCGGTCGACGAGGTGTCGCTGTCCGCCCGGTTCGTTGGGTTCGACATGACGCAGTTTCTGGAGAACCCGGAGATCCGCACCCCGACGATGCTCTACCTCTTTCATCGGGTGCAGGAGTTGCTCGACGGCCAACGGGTCGTTGTCGACATCGACGAGTTCTGGAAGGCGCTTCAGGACGACGCGTTCCGCGCTTTCGCGCAGGACGGACTGAAGACCTTTCGGAAGCGCAATGCGTTCATGGTGTTCGGCACGCAATCGCCGGCCGATGCGCTTCGCTCCCCCATTGCCCACTCGATCATCGAACAGACGGCGACAAAGATACTGTTGCCGAACTCGGACGCAAAGCGCTCCGACTACTGCGACGGGTTGGGGCTGACCGAGGCGGAGTATCGACTGATCCGTGAGGATTTGACGCCAGAGAGCCGCTGCTTCCTGGTGAAGCAGGGCCATACGTCGATCGTCGCCAAACTCGATCTCGGCAGCATGCCCAATGAGCTGAAAGTGCTGTCTGGCCGGGCGGAAACGCTGGTCGCCATGGACGAAGCCATCGCCGTCGCGGGTGACGATCCGACCGACTGGCTTCCGCTGTTCTACGCCAATGAGAGGAGAAGCTGAGATGTGGATCAAGCATGCCCTGATCGCGCTCGCGACGTCGACCGCGATGACCGTCGTTGCAGCACCCGCTGCGGCGCAGGGAATTCCGGTTTTCGATACGACCACCTATCTCCAGGCGCTGCAGACTGCCCGCCAGACCCTGACGATCGTCGAGCAGGGTCGACAGCAGATCGAGACGGCAGCGAACCAGCTCCAGTCGCTGCAGAAGCTGACCAACATGAGTGAGATCGCGTCGACCCTAAATTTGCCTCAGGTCCGCAACATTTTACCCAGCGCGACCACCGACGCGGCGACCCTCTTGAGCGGAGACTTGTCGAGGCTGGGACCGCTTGGCACACTCGCGTCGAACATTCAGGCGCGATACCGCGTCTCGGCGTCGGGTTCGTCAGAAGCTGATGAAGCCTACAATCAGGCGTTGCGGGTTTCGACCGGCTCGGCGGCTACAACAGCCGCGCTCGGCGAAAATACGTTGAGTGTCACGCAGGCGCGCACGCAAGGTCTGGACCAGCTTCGGCAGCAACTCGCGAGCGCCCGCGACCCCAAAGACGTCATGGATCTTCAGGCTCGTATCGCAGTCGAACAGGCTCAACTGCAGAACGACATGCTCAAGATGCAGGCGATCCAGATGGCACAGGCGGGTGCGGCCAACCTGGCGGCAAGTGCCGCTCAGGTATCGGCTGGTCGCAATGAGTCCGCATTTTTCCAAGCGAACACGATCCGGAGGTAATATGAAGAAGATCGTCCCCCTGTGCGCGCTTCTGGCGGTATGCGGTTGTCAGCAGAAGGTCGCTGTCCCCAACGCGCAACAGCTCGTCGCCGATCGTGCGCTGCTGACCGAATGGCAGCGCAAATGCGACACTGGCGAATACAGTCAGCTCGCGGCCACGGAGAAGGCCGACCTGTGCGCGACGACACAGGAGGCAACCATTTCCGTCGCGCAGATACAGGCCGGCATGAAGGACTCCGATTTCTTCAAGGCGAATTCGCTTCGGAAGTGACCGACACTCCGCGCATCCGCTCGAGATCATCAGGATAGACGCCGCATGGCCGCCCCTAACATCATGACGCTGTTCACGACCATGTATGGCTATGTGGAAAGTGCGATCGCCGGTGCCGTTGCGACGTTCGGGGCGGGATTGGTCAGCTTTGTCGCTGCGCCGCTGGCCTTGGCAGCCACCATCTACTTCCTGCTGCTCGGCTTTGCCGTGCTTCGGGGGGCAATCCAGGCACCGTTGCGAGAGCTCGTGTTCCAGGCAGGAAAGGTCGGCTTCGCTCTCGCGGCCGCCAGTGCGGTCGGGTACACGACCTTCGTCGTGAACATCGCGACCGACCTGCCCGGGCAGATCATCGCAGCCGGGTCCGGGACACCGGTCACCAACCCGGGCACCACCTTCGACACCTATGTGTCCGACACGGGCAAGCTGGGACAGCGGATGGTGGACGCAAATACGAAGGTGCAAGCGCAATCGTCGCGGGGACTCACAGACTTTCGCACGCCGCTCATTCAGCTGACCTGCTCGCTGGTAACCTATATCTGCATAGCGATTTTGTACGTTTTCGCCTTCCTGTCCGCATCGATAGGATTCTGCATCGTCATCTTCGCCAAACTGGCGGTTTCGATCTGTGTCGCGCTGGCGCCGCTGGCCCTCGCCTGCCTCCTCTTCAATTCCTCGCGCTGGCTGTTCGATGGCTGGCTCAAGCAGACCGCCAACTTCATTCTGTTGATGGTGATCATGGCGATCATGACGAGGTTCATCACCGGCCTGCAGGAAGCGGCGATGGACGGTATCCTGGGGTCGATCGGTGACGGCACTGCCTTCGTGACGACGGAAAACACGTACCTGACGCTGAGCGCCGGCGTGATGGTCGTGGCCACCATCTCCTGTTCGGCAATCTACATCGTCGGCTCGATCTTCTTCTTCCAGTCGCCAGCTATTGCCTCGGGGATCGCTGGGGGCGCGTCGTCGGGCGGCCACGGCTTCTTGATGACGGGTGCTAACATGATGGCCAACCGCCTGATGTTCCGCCGGGCCACCCAGGCCGCAGCCCCAGCGAACCGCGCTGCCAGCGGCGGCTCGATCAATCGGGCAGCATGATCGGATCCATGCATTCCTCCCCCAAACCGATGCTCCTTCCCCGACCGGGCATCAACAAATTTGGAGTTCGTATGAAAGGGTTGGCCTTTGTGGCGATAAGCACGCTGGCGGTTGCCGGCTGTGCTGGCACACCTGCCAAGAAAGCTGCCGTCTGCGACGGCAAGCATCGCCGGCCGGCGAACGTCTACGGCAGCGTTCTGCCGACGCTCCCGATCCCGGTCCCGGCGTCTCAATCTGGAGCGCGGTCGATGGTTGCACCGGAAGCCGGAAGCCCAAGCTCGGAGCCAACCGCAGCCCCGGTTTTCCCTTCGGTCGACAAGTCGCAGCCGGCGCACGGGCCGCGATTGTCCCGTCGAAACATCGCGCGCTCCTACTCTTCATGCTGACTAAGGAAACGACGCCATGCCGGCGGTGAAAGCGGAGAATAGAGAGCAGTATTTCGAGGCTTCAAGAACCTGGGAGTACGATCGCTTTCGCGCGGCCGCGGGCCGAGAGAAACTCGCATGGGTGATCGCTGCAGTCGCGGTGTTGCTTGCAGTCGTAGCAGTGTTCGCCGTGGCGATGCTGGCGCCTCTCAAGACGGTGCAGCCTTATGTAATCCGGGTCGATCGATCATCGGGGGAGACGCAGATCGTCACGGCGTTGAAGGGGCCGCAGCCCCGCACCTACGAGGACGCGGTCAATCGCTACTTCATCTCGCAATATGTTCGGCTGCGCGAGGGTTGGCTGAACGATGCGGCTCGCGAAAACGCGTATGCCGTCATGTTGATGAGCGACCAGAACGAGGCGCAGCGGTATCTAAGCAGAGTACAGGCGAGCAACAGAAACGCGCCGTCCAATGTCTACGGCGATAAAGGCTTTGTCTCTATTGCGATCCGCTCGATCAGCTTCCTGAGCCAGAACGTGGCTCAAGTGCGCTACTCGAAGATCATCAGCTACGGCCAGAGTGCTCCCATCGCGCAGAACTGGAACGCCATTCTAACCTTCAAGTACACGACGGCGCCTGAGCTTGAAAAGGATCGAAATATCAATCCGCTCGGCTTCCAGGTCGTCAACTATCGCTCGGACCCGGAGGCGTGACATGAACGATCCGTCGCAGAACCACGAAAAACCAGATCGCGTCGTCATCCCGTTTCTGCCCGCGCTGCGCGAGAAGGTGGAGGCTGGCCTGTCGCCGCGGGCAAGCGCGCTGAACGTGACATCATCCGGTAGCACAATCTGTCTCTGGCGCGCGATCTGCGCCATCTGGCATCGCCTGGTAGCCCTGTCTGCGGTCGGCTTGATCGCTACATCAATGGTCCCCCGTTCGGCGCACGCCTCTGAGACGCCGCGGCCGGGGTCGAAGGACTCCCGGCTGCGCAACGTGAACTACGACCCCGATCAGGTCATCGCGATCGTTGGCAGCTTCCGCCACGCCCTCGAGATCCAGTTCGGCCCAGGCGAAACGATCACCCAGGCCGCGCTGGGCGACACGGTGTCGTGGCAGATCGCGCCCGTCGGTAACATCGTATTCCTGAAACCACGGGAGCGCGCCGGGCCAACAAACCTGATCGTCGTCACCAACGCCGGCGGGGCGGCACGCACCTACCACTTCAACCTTTCGCTCGGGACAGCGGGCGCCATGTACGGCGTTCGTTTCCGCTATCCGCGCGAAGAGCGTGCACTGACGGCGCTCCAGGCGCAGGTCGCCCAGGCACAGGCTGCAAAGGCGATCGAAACAGGCATTACCACCACGGCTCTCGATCATGCAGTGATCGAGGGGCGGCGTAACTCGAACTACACCGTCCAGGGAGATGCAGCGCTTCAGCCAAGCGAGATTTCCGACAACGGCGAATTCACCGTGCTTCGATATCCAGGGCACGCCGACATTCCCTCTATTTTCGCGGTCGACGTGGACGGCACCGAAACCATTGTTCCTTATGATGTCCGCGAGGACTTTGTCGTCATTCACGCGGTCTATCGGCAACTCCGGCTTCGCCGCGGCACCACGGTGCTGTGCATCTTCAACGAGGCCCCTCCCCGCAACGAACGTGGCGATCGGACCGGAACGGTTTCCAACGTCGTGGAGCGCAAGGTGAAGGACCAGTAACATGGCCGAAGCAATCATCGACCGCGGCGGCACGGTGGGTCCCGATCCCGTCGCGGCGCAGCAACCGGAAACCGCGGTGACCCGTAACGGAGGCTGGGGAAATATCGCTCTGGTCGGCGCCGGAATTGGCCTGATCGGTGCGATCGGCGGAATCGCCATCGGCTATGGGGCCTTCCATCAGCCAACCAGTTCCACCACGGCCGTGCCGCCTGCCAAAGCCAGCGAACGCAGCGTCGACGAGGTGATGGCTAACCCCAACGCGCAGCGGGCAGCGCTCGCCAATCAGCTCGGCCAACCGGGCGCGCCTGCGACTGACATCTTCGGGCGACCGATAGTGCCAGCGGCACCGGCGGTCGATGCGAGCGGCAATGTCGTGGCAGCGGGTGGTGCCGCAGCCGGCCCGGCTACGATCGCAAACGGCCAGCAGACACCAGCCCAGCGACGCGCGGAACAAGCGCGGCTCATGGCGGATGCCTCTCGGCGTTCACCGATCATGGCGTTCGGCTCGATGGGATCAGGCGCGCCAGCGTACGCGGGCGCGAACGCGGGTGGCGCGGCGGCGCGCCGGGACCAGGACGATCTTCAAGGCCGCAGCGACCGCACAGAGGGGCAGTCGATGGTAGCAGGCCGGAACCTCGGCGGCAGCGGATTTGAAGAGCCGAGCGGCGCCGCTACTCCGACGGGAAAGGGCTCGACGGATTTCAGCGAACAGCTGAGCCATTCCACGATACAGACCGTGCGTGCGACGATGGTGACGGATCGCAGTCTCCTGCTGAGCGCCGGGACGGTCATTCCTTGCACCCTGCAGACGGCGATCAACTCGACCCAGGCTGGCTTCGTATCGTGCGTCATCAACCATGACGTGTTCTCCGAGAACGGCCGTATCGTGCTGCTCGACAAGGGTACGAAGGTGCTTGGGCAATATTCCGGAGGCATCACGCAGGGGCAGGCGCGCCTCTTCGTCCTCTGGACGCGTGCGCTGACGCCGCGGGGCGTTGCGATCGATCTGGGGTCACCTGCGGCTGACAGCCTTGGTCGTGCAGGTTTGCCCGGGGGCGTCGATACGCAATTCTGGTCCCGCTTCGGCCTCGGCCTCGTGATCTCCGTCCTGGAGGATGCGTCCAACATCGCAAGCCGAGCCGTTCAGGGGGAAGGCACCTATTCAACGCAAGTGCCCGGGAACACGGCCAACACGGTCCTCCAGCAAACGATGCAGGTAAGACCCATCCTAAAGAAGAACCAAGGCGATACCGCCGCGATCTTCGTGGCCAAGGACTTCGACTTCCGGTCAGTGTACGAAGTTCGCTTGAGGCGCTGACATGGCGTCAAGTTCCGTATCGCTGCTTTACGCCCATAATGCGGAGCCTATCAGCCGGCATCTTGAGCGGCCCGATGTCACCGAACTCGTCATCAACGAACCCGGGCTGATCGGGCTCGAAACCCGTGCGGGTTGGGAGTGGCATGAGGAGCCCGCACTCGACACCGCGTCGCTGATGACGCTCGCACGGCTGATCGCAGGCTGCACCAAGCAGGACGTCAGCGCGGAATATCCCATCGTTTCCTCCGTCCTGCCTGGCGGTGAGCGTGCCCAGGTCGTTGTTCCCCCGGCCGTGGAGCAGGGCTTCATCTCGATCACGGTTCGCAAGGCGTCGGGCGTGATGATGGACATCGATGACTTCGAGCGGGCGGGGCTCTTCAGTGAGGTGCGCGCCAAAGGGCTGCACGAGGAGGTCGATGCCGAATTGCTGAGACGCCGCGTAGTTGGAGACTGGCCGGGTTTCTTTCGCCTCGCGGTAGAAGCGAAGAAGAATATCCTCATCTCCGGGGCCACGGGCTCGGGGAAAACCAGCTTCTCCAAGGGCCTCATCAAGTTGATCCCGGAGCATGAACGTATCCTCACGATCGAGGATACGCGTGAACTCGTCGTGCCGCAGCGCAATCGCGTCCATATGATGTACGCCAAGGACGGCAAGGGCCTGCAGAAAGCTGGGGCAAAGGAGCTTCTCGAGTCCGCCTTGCGGATGCGTCCAGACCGCATCCTTCTTCAAGAGCTGCGGGATGAAACCGCCTTCTTCTATCTCAGGAACGTCAACAGCGGCCATCCTGGTTCGATCACCACGGTGCATGCCAACACTGCCGAGGGAGCGCTCGAACAGCTCACGCTTCTCGTCAAAGAATCGGAAGGGGGTAACGACCTCGATCGGCACGACATTCGAGCGCTGCTGCGCTCCCTCGTCGACATCGTAGTGCAAATGGATCGACTGCCGCCGGGCGAGGGGCGACCGGCCCGCTATCGGATGACCGAGGTCTGGTTTGACCCGGCGGGCAAGCCCCGCGACTGAGGAGGGTGCGTGAACGGCAAGTGGGTGCGCAGCAGCGAGGGGGCTCAGCCCGGCCCTATTATCTTCCTGGCGGTGATCGGGTTGGCGGTCAGCGCCGCGCTCGGTGCCGTGGCCGTTCTCTGGAGCGCGCATCTGCTCAACGCTGGCACAAAATGGCGGATGGTGCCGGGGGCGCTTTGGGCGATGCGCACCTATCCGATCGTCTACACGCCGTTCCTCATCGGTTTTGGCGTCGGCTTGGCGCTTACAACCGGCATGATTGTGTCGTCGCTTTTTCGACGTCAGACGCTTCATGGTGAGGCGCGCTGGTCGCGCCCCGGCGAGGTTCGCAAGGGCAAGCTGCTCGGCAAATCGGGTATTGTCCTGGGCAAGTTCGGCGGCAAGGTGATGCGGTTCGACGGATCCGAGCATGTGCTGTTGGAGGCTCCGACACGCGCCGGCAAAGGGGTCGGGGTCATCATCCCGAACCTTCTCGACTGGCCGGATTCACTTGTGGTGCTCGACATCAAACAGGAGAATTGGGACCATACAGCAGGCTTTCGCCTGAAGGAGCTGGGGCAGCGGGTCGTGCTGTTCAATCCCCTCGATCCTTCCGGGCGGACAGCCCGTTACAACCCGCTCAGCTACATCAATCGTCGCGATCCGGTGGAGGTGATCAACGAGCTTCAGAAGATTGCGGTGATGCTCTTTCCAGATCCGCTGACGGGCGACTCGTTCTGGGCCGAGGGCGCGCGCACGGCGTTTCTCGGGGTCGCCGCCTACATCGCCGCAACGGCCGACGATGGAGAGGACGCCCTCCCCTTCACCTTCGGAGAGGTCTACCGCCAGTTTGCCGCCGGTGACGCACAGCGACGGTTCCCCAAGATCATCGAGCAACGAAAAGCGGCCGGCAAACCGCTTTCCGGCGGCTGTGAGTCCGCGATCCGCGACTACACGTCCTCCTCGGCGAACACCTTCACGGGTCTACGCCAGTCGGTCACCGCGAAGGTCAACGCATGGCTGAACCCGTATGTCGATGCGGCGACGTCCGAGAGCGATTTCGATCTCCGTGAGTTCCGCGACCAGCGCATATCGTTGTACCTCGGCGTGTCTCCCGACGATCTCGATCGAGCCGCACCGATATACGGCCTGCTATTCCAACAACTCGTCGATCTGAACGTGCGCGAGCTTCCGAAGGGAGGTCGACACCAGGTGAAGGTGCTACTTGCTCTCGATGAGTTCGCCAGCCTAGGCAAATGCACCGTGCTGGCAGACGCCTTTAGCTATGTCGCGGGCTATGGCCTTAGACTCTTGCCCGCATTTCAATCCATTGAGCAGATCCAAGGAGTATATGGCGACAAGGTTGCCGCCGACATCGAACGCAACTGCGCTGTACGGCTCGTTCTACGCCCGGCCGGCTTGTCCGACGCGAAGAAGATTTCCGAACAGCTCGGCACCTATACCTTCAAATCCCGATCTCGCTCGAGAAGCACTTGGGGTGGCGGGGGTGGCTCTACGTCGCTTTCCGACCAACGGCGGGCGCTGATGCTCCCCCAGGAAGTAGAGATGTTACCTGAAGATGACCTTCTTGTGTTCCGCCGCGGGATGCACGCCACTTACGGCAGGAAGATCCGCTATTATGCGGAGAAGAGACTGGCGGCCCGCACGAGGATCTCGCCCCCAGCGATGCCGGTAATTCGGATCGATCCAACGGTGGCTCGCAACAGCCTGCGTGTCATACAAGCTGCCGAAGGTGACGACCTATTAAAAAGCTCAGATTCCCAAACACAGGATCGACGATCGAAAGCCGACGCAATCTTACCCGATAATTTGGGAAACGGCAAAATACGGACCGATTCCGCAGCTATTGCTGCTTCGATGGCGGTTCCTCCCTACGCGAGAACAAAGGCGCTATTTGATCACCTTGTTTCAGTACGTGTCCGGCCGACGTGACGTGTCGGTTCTGAGACGGCCAGCGTTACCGTATCAGTGCGATATCACAGTCGTGGCTTGGCCAGCGTAGCGACTCTCGTTAGCGTCGGTCAGCGCTCGGATAAAGCGGGACAGGGTGGTAGGTGCACCTGACGGCGTGTGACAGAGGGCGGGACGCCGAACCGGCGTCCGAAGGCGCGCGTGAAAGCCGCGTTGTTTGAGTACCCGCAGGCATGGCCCACCGACGAGATGACGAGATCGGAGGTGACGAGCAGCCGGCGTGCCGCGTCCAGCCGCGTGTGGGCCAGATATTGCGCTACGGATTTCCCGAACATCAGCCTGAACCCTCGGCTCAAAAGCGATCGGTTCAGGCCGCATGCGCGGGCGATGCCGTGAAGTGTCAGGTCCTCGGCAAAGCGCTGATGGATCAAATCCCGGGCGCGCACTACGCGCCTCGCGTCGAACTCAGACAGGTCTCGAGAACCTGATGACGGTGTGAGAGCGCCTGCCGTAAGCAGCTCGGCCGTGCGACATGCGAGCTCAGTGGCCTTCGCCTGGATATACAGCCTATCGAGCCGACCTGCCGGCCTCCTGACGCGCATATCTGATAGGATCCCCCTCAGCTCCGGGCAGAGGTGCCAGCTACCCGATCGAAGGTCGGCATCAATGTCCGCGACAAACCCGCGATCCAGCGCGATCACGACTTCATCCCCGCAGGCATCGGCGGCCTCTCCATCCACCTCCACCACGACGAAGGCGTCGGTCCTGATCGCCGAGAAGGTCATGAGGATCGTGCTATCGCCACAGAGTTGGATGTGCGGGCGCTGGATCGCATCGCAGGTTGCGCCCGAGGCAAGGATCATCAACCGCGCTCGTAACACGCTCGTCGTTGCCGTTCCTCCGGCTGCGGCGCTCGCGCTGTCAAACATATGCGACGTTACGAGCCTTCCACCCGCTTCCCAGCTTGATGGAGTACCTCCACCCGTGCGGGTCGTCGGCGCGGCCCCTCTGGATGTCCTGCAGAAGGTCGCGGAGTTCCGCAGTCAGCGAACCGCAACTCCCATCGGCCACAATGAAATCGCCCGAGGCGAACCGGACTTGGCCAACGGGCACGATCGTTGCCGCTGTGCCGCACACGAACGTCTCGACCAATCGGCCGCTCGCCGCGTCGGAGCGCCATTGGTCAAAGGAGTAAGGGCGTTCGGTGACGCGGCGGCCCGCCTGCCTGGCGAGGGTGATGACGGCGTCCCGCGTGACACCGGGCAGGATCGTTCCCAATGGTGGCGTCACCAGCTCGCCGTCGTCCAGAACGAAGAAGATGTTCATGCCGCCCAGCTCCTCGATCCACCGGCCTTCCGCGGCGTCGAGGAAGACGACCTGATCGCAGCCTTGCTCGATCGCTTCCGATTGTGCGATCAGGCTGCCCGCATAGTTGCCGCCGCACTTCGCAGCGCCAGTCCCACCGCGTGCTGCACGGCTGTAAGTCTCCGACACCCAAACGGTGATCGGCTGCGCGCCGCCTTTGAAGTATGATCCAACGGGGCTCGCGATAACGCAGAACAGGTAACGTGAGGCAGGTCTGACGCCGAGGAAGACGTCGTCGGCAATGACGAAGGGGCGCAGGTAGAGGCTACCGTCTCCATCTGGAATCCAGCGTGCATCGACATTCACCAAGCTCTCGATGGCCTCGAGGAACAAGTCTTCGGGCGGACATACCATCGCCATGCGTTCGGCCGATCGCGCCAGGCGCCGAGCATTCTCCACCGGTCGGAACAGCAATGCGTTTCCGTCGCACCGATACGCTTTCATGCCCTCGAAGATCTGTTGACCATAATGGAAGGCGGCATTTGCGGGATGGTAGGACAGCGGGGCGACTGCCTCGATCCGCCCATCGTGCCAGCCGCGCTCCACGCTCCAGCGCAGCGTTGCCATGTGATCGGTGAAGACGCTTCCGAACTGTGGTTCGCGCAGCAGAGCCGCCCGCTCGGCATCTCCGACCGGCGTCGAATTCTGGAGAAACTGAAACGTCGACAAAATCCGTCCCCTACCACCTTTTTGCTCAGGTAGATTACACGAGGTCGGCGACACGTTGTTTCCAAATCGCGCTATCAATCTGCGTTACGGTAGGGCATTTGACCTATGCCAACATGACTATGAGGCGGCTTTGGACCAAGAAGTCAAACTCGACCCCATCGACAGACGGATCCTTCGTCGCTTGGCCGACGACGGTCGGATCAGCTGGCGCGACTTGGCGGAGGCGGTGGGCCTATCGCTTACACCAACGCTTCGCCGCGTACGGCAGCTCGAAGAGCGTGGGATCATTGCAGGCTACTCCGCCCGACTGGACGAGGACGTTCTCATGGGCGGCATGGTCGCGTTCGTGTCGGTGACGCTCGAACGTCAGACGAGCGAGGCGATCGGGGCGTTCGAGCAGCAGGTGTCTAATATGCCCGAGGTGATGAGTGGGCATCAAATGTCGGGAGGTGCTGACTTCCTCCTTCGCGTTGTGGTGCGGGGGCTCGAGCACTACCGCACCTTCCTCGAGCGGCTTACCGGTATCGGCGGTGTTGCACACGTCCAGAGCAGTTTCGCTTTGAAGTCTTTCGTCAATCGAACCGCGCCGATGATTCCCGACCTCCCGACGCGTCGTCGCTAGCGAGCGTCGCCCCTCGGTCTATGAGAAGCCGGCGTATCTGCCGGGTCGGTGCCACAGGAAGACGACTGTCCCGACAGCCACGACACTCACCCCGGACCATAGGATGCGATCGAGGGGCAGGAAGGCGGCCGATACCGCGAGGATCGTCAAGTCGATCGCGATCTGCGTCCGTCCAGCGTTCCATCGCCGCGTCTTCTGCAGCCAGAGCGTGACGACCCCTACCCCCCCGACACCGGCGCCATGTCGCGCGACGGCGAGCGTTCCCATCCCGATCAAGTTGCCCGCCGCGATCGCGGCAACGGCCGGATTGCCACTGGCGATCCGCGTCGTCGTCTCCACAAGGAGCGTCAGCCCGGCGATCCCGATGCTGACGGCGATCGTCCGGACGGTGAACCATCCCCCCATCATACGCGCCGCGAGCCAGAAGAACGGCAGGTTGAGGAGGGCGAACAGCGGCCCCGGACTGACCGGCATTAGGCTTGAGATCAGGAGAGCGATCCCAGCCGTCCCGCCCGTCACTAGGCGGGCCGCGTGGAGCATGGCAAGTCCGACCGCGATCAGCACGCAGCCCACGGCGAGCGCATAAGCGTCCTCGAAGCGGCCATGTCGAAGATCGGGAACATTGCCTTGCTGTTCGACGCCTATGGCCCGCGGAGCTTCGTTCACCAGCCCGCCTCCGCCGAGGTCACCGCCGCTCTCAGGCGCAAGACAGGCCGTTCCGCCGCATAGAAGAGGATTACCATCATCGACCACGCCGGTAGTGCGGTCCAGGTGATCGCGGAAAGGAGAGCCTGCGGCGTATTGCCGAGCAGCGAAGATACAGCGCCGATCAGTGCGGGGGCGATGCCGCCGACGATGCCGGCCGCGATTGTCCAGATCGCGAGGAAGCGGGCACGCATCGCGCTCGGCACCATGTCCTGGAGCACGGTTGGGAGAAGCGATCCGACCGCCGCGCTGGAAGCCATGAAGATGACGAACAGGATGAAACCACCGGCAGCGCGAGAGATGAATTGAAGCGCGAAGAGCGCAGGCAGGGCTGGCAGGGCGGCACGCCAAGCCAGCCGGACGGCGATAACGCTGACGGGCTCCGACGCGGCCAGTAGGGTGCGCTTCAACAGCATAGAGGTCAGGCCGGTGCCGGCCAGGGTGCCGAGCGCAAGGCCGACACCGACGCCTACGCCATTTGCCAACGGACTAGCGCCAAACAGGCGCGTGCTCGCCGTCGGAATCCAAATCAGCGCACCGCTGCTGGCGAGCATGAAGAGCAGGAAGGCACCCACGATGAGGACGACGGGACGCCGTTGGACGGCAAGGTGCGTGAGCAGCGGCGATCCGAGTCGCTGTAGCGCTACGGGCTGGCGGCGATCCATTCGCACGCAGGCCAGCAGCGCGATCAGCAGCGGTGCGGAGCATCCAACGATGGCGAAGGCCAGCCGCCACGCGGCCGTCGAACTCGATCCGACCGGCATTGCGATTTTCGCGCCCTCTACGCCCGAAGCCAACGCGCCGCCAATTATGTAGACGACGGACGCGCCGAGCAGGCCGGCCATGTAGAAGACAAGGTTCGCGGTAAGGCGACGTCGACCGGTGAACAGGTCGGGAATTACCGCGAGAACGACCGGTCCGAGACCGGCTTCCGCAATGCCGATCAGCGCAGTCGCCCCGAACAACTGCCACATTCCATCGGCGTACCCACATACCAGCGCGCCCGTCGCCCACACGAGGATGCACGCTCCGAGCATGATGCGGCGGTCGTAACGATCTGCGAGCCACGCGATCGGATAAGCGCACAGGAGTGACGCGCCGGCAAAACCGATCCCCAGCGTCACGCCGAGGTTGCGATCGGAAAGCCGGAGGTCCGCCGCGATCGCGGGTGCGAGAAGCGAGAGCATCTGACGCCCGAGCAGCGTGAGCAGCGTGACAGCGAGGAGGACGCCGAGTGCAAACCAGGCACGCGGCGGCGTCGTATCCGCCTCATCACCCGGCGCAGGGGCTGCCGGCTCGCAGACGGTCTCATTCGTTACGTTCAAGCGCGCCCCCTCGGGCATGCCAAACCCGCAGATGGATCGCCTGCGGTTATGGCAGTAAAACGCGGGCGTGGCGATCCGGAGCGTCGAAGAGCGTCGACGAACGGCGATATACCCTAACGCTCCTTCTTCAGATATTTGTCGAACCACGCCACCGTGCGCACGGCCGCGTCGATCTGGTTCTCCCGCTTTACGAAGCCGTGCCCCTCCTCGGGGTAGAACTTCGCGTCGACGATGCGTCCGTTATCCTTCAGCACCTTCACCATCTGCTCCGCCTCGAAAGCGGGGACACGAATGTCGTTGGTGCCCTGGAGAACCAGGAGCGGCGCCTTAGCGTCGCGCAGGTAGGTCATCGGACTTGTGCGCTTGTAGACTTCGGGATCAATAGCCGGATCGCCCAGCAGAGCGGTTACGTACTCACGGAGCGCCGGCGACGCGCGTTCGCGCATCGTTTTCCAATCGACGATCCCGTACTGCGCCACGGCCGCCGCCCAGAAGTCGGGCATGCGGCCGATCGCCATCGCTGTCATGAAGCCGCCGTAGGAGCCGCCCGTGATTCCGATCTTCTTGGGATCGGCGTAGCCCGATGCGATCAGCAGCTTCGCTGCCGCGGCTTCGTCCTCGAGGTCGCGCCCGCCCAGGTCCTTTCGGTTCGCGATCTCGAACGCGCGGCCGTAGCCGGTCGAGCCGCGCGGATTGGGCGCGATCACAATGTATCCCCGCGACGAAAGAGCGGTGGCGAGGCGGTCGAACTCGTCGGTCGTCTGATAGGTGGGGCCGCCATGCGGCATGACCACGACCGGGGCCGAGCCGTCCCGCTTCAAATTCCACGGCATCCAGAGGATGGCGCTGACCACCGTGCCGTCTGCACTCTTGTAGTTGACGACGCTGGTGCGGGGCAGCGCGTCCGGGTCGATGCTCGCGAGGCTTAAACGGGTCAGTCGCGTCGTTTGACCGGTCGTTAGATCATGGGTCCAGTAGTCGAAGGGTGCCGACCCTGAAGAATGGGGGAACAGGAGCTGATGACCATCGGGGGAGAAGGCCGGCAGCAGGCCGAAAGGATCGCTGACCCGGCCATCGGGAAGCGCCAGCCGCCTTGCGCGCTTCGCGGCAACGTCGAAGACATAGACTTCGTCGCGGCCGTTCACATTGGCGCTGGCAACAACCGACCGACCATCGGGCGAGAACACGCCCGCGACCTGCGGCCAAGGCCCAGGGTTCACCGCCGCGCGCTGTCCACTGGCTAGATCGAGGACGACGGCTTGCCGCAACCCTGCCGCGTTCTCGCTGGTGAGCGACAGCAGTTTTCCGTCCGGCGAAACCGCGGTCAGCGCCTCAAATGGCGCCTGCGCTCCACCCGCGATCTGCTTCGCCTTGCCGGTAGAGACCTCAACACGCCAGACGGAGCTGTTCGCCAGCGAGTTCGGCATCCGATTGGCATAGACGTAACGCCCATCGGGGCTGAAACCCTTGGGCAACCAGTAGACTGCCTCTTTGTCGTCCGTCAGCACGCGAACCTTGCGTGTCCTGAGGTCGATCACCGCCAAATTACTGGTAGCGGAGGTCTTCTCCCGCGTATTGAAGGCGAGCAGCCTGGAGTCCATTGAGACGGCGAACGGTCCGCTCTCCGTCACCTCTGCCGTCGAAGTCAGGTTGACCGCCTCTCCGCCGTTCGCAGGAATGGCGAAGATGTCGTAGATCTCAGCTCCGCCCTTGTCGGAGGCGTAAACGATCGTCTTCCCGTCCGGCGTTGCTATTGGGAAGAAGGACTTGTCCTCCGACTGCTGGAGCTGGAGGGGAAAGCCGCCCCCCTTGGGAACGCGCCACAGATTTATGCGACCGGTGATGTCGGGCGCCATTAGGACCTGTCCGTCCGGCAGCCAGCTGGCGAAGTAGCTGGAGCGGGTGAAGAAGAGGTCGGCGACCGGCACGGGCCTGGCGTCCGCCTTCGCAGGCGACGTCAGGCTACGCGGATCGGTCAGCGTCCTTGCCGGCGTACCCGTGAGCACGGCCGTACCTGGACGGTCCGGGTTCAACCGGTCGGTCTGAGCGAAGGTCGGCGCCGCAAGCGCGCACACACCCATCATTAGGACAGCGCGAGAGGTCGCGAGCCGGTTCATCAGCGCACCGACCCGCCGAAGCGTGCGGTCAGCTCCAGGCCGATGGTGCGCGGCCGCGTGCGCACGGCGATGATGTCGTTGAGGGTCGCCGTGAGCGGCGTCACCGTGCGGAAGCTCAGCGCCCCCCTTTCGTTGGTGAGATTGTCAACGAACGCCGCGATCGACAGGTTGGCGAGATCGAAGCCGATCCTAGCATCGACGAGGTCGATGGTGTCACCCGCCCGATAGATCGAGAAGGTCTGGTTGGTACGCGGAGAGCTATGCTGCCAACCCACTCGGCCGAAGGCGGCCACAGCTTCGCTGATGTTGGTCCGGTAATCGGCCGAGGCATTCGCCGTGAACTTGGCGACATCGTCGACCGGCGTACCATCGACGATCCCCGTGCCAGCGACTGCGCCGGTATATTCGGCATCGTTGTAGGCACCACTGGCGCTGAGACTGAGGCCCCTGAACGGGCGCACCACGGCGCTGAGCTCGACGCCCTTAGTGTGGGTGCCGTTCGAGTTGATAAGGCCGTTGAAGCCGGTGGTGCCGATCGGGAAGCGGACGGTGACGTCATTCCAGTCGGTGTAGTAGACGGCGCCCTCCACGGTGAGAAGGCGATCGAACAGATCGGCCTTGGCGCCTACCTCGTAGGTCCAGAGATAATCCTGCTTCAATGTGGCGGGCAGAGTGATCCCCGAGATGCCGGCCAGCGCCACAGCAGTGAGTGGCTGGAGCTGGCCAGGGCGGAAGCCTTTCGCGGCGCTTGCATAGATAGTGCTGCGGTCGCTTGGATGCCACGCGACGCTGAACCGCGGATTCCAGCTCATGTACGTGTCTTCAGGCTTAGCCGTCCCGACCGTACCCGTGAACTCGGTTCCGCTCCGCTTCTCCTCATAGTACCGCAGGCCGGCGGTCAGGTCGACGTTGAGGGAAGGCAGCTCATAGGTAGCCTCGCCGAACACAGCCTTGGCATCGGATTTGGTGCGATCCCGGCTGTCGAGCCCGAATAGCGCGAAAACCGTCGCATCCTGCCGGAGCGCGTTGCGGAGATAGCCGCCGATCGTCCACTGCAAACGACCTGAGCCGTTCGATGACAGACGAACCTCATGGGAATCGACGTCGATGCCGATCGGAGCCGTGATGGTGCCGCCCAGGTACGTGCCCGATTGGATCGAATCGAAGCTATTGTGAGCGTACCCGTAGAACAGCGCTGCACCGCCGAAGTCGTAACGTGCCGTAGCGCCGTAGAGCTCGTATCGGGTACTCGCCCCGAGCGTCAGCGCGAGAGACTGGTTGCCCTCATCGGTCGCCTGGTTGTTGCCGCCGGGCAGATCGGCGCGATATTTCCAGTAACTACCGGTGATCGACAGGCGGTCGGTGGGGTCGAAACGCGCTTTCGCACGGAAGGTGGTGAAGTCCTGCTTGTTGACGTTGCTAGTGCCGGCGGTCGGATTGTCGATCCAGCCATCGAAGTGCTCGGCGGTGCCCGCAACACGGACCGCGAGCACCCCGGGAATGATGGGGGCGTTGAACGCGCCCTTGATGCCCCGGTTCGTACCGCCATCCTCGGTCGAGGACAGGAACGAGGTGCCCTTCGCTTCCCATTCGTTCAGGTCGGCGCCCTTCGTTAGGATGCGGACCGTGCCGCCCATCGAGCCCTCGCCAAACAGGGTGCCTTGCGGCCCGCGCAGAACCTCGACGCGGTCGAGATCCCAGGCGCGGACGTCCGGCGAGATCGGCACGGTGACGCCGGTGAAGGGTAGATCGTCGAGATAATAGCCGTTCTCGTTCGCGCCGAGCGAGGTCGAGATGCCGCGGATGGTGATCTTCTGCTGACCGTTGCCCTGATCGTAGATGCCGACGCCTGGCGCCTCTTGCAGGAAGTCGGCGAGATTGTCCGCACCGCGCCGCTCAAGCGTCTCGCCCGTCACGGCTGACAACGCGATCGGCACGTCCAGGGCTCGCTCCTCGCGCTTCCGTGCAGTGACCACGATGTCGTCCGGCGCGCCGGCCGATGTACTGACGGGTTGGTTCCGCTCGGCCTGAGTGGCGCCTGCCTGCGCGAAAGCGGGCGACGCGAGGGTCAGCAGGAGCACACTCGCCGAGCACGACGCCATCATCCGGGTTTTGGACATCAATTTCATTACCTACCCCCTCCTCGACGCGTCTCGCGTCTCGCGTCTATGCGATGGCGTCGCAACGATGGAGCAGCCGCCACCATCAAGAAGGTGCGAAACCAATAAAAGAGATGGTGCGCTCGGTTTTTTATTTTAGCAAGCATCTTTTTAGGGCAGAACGGCAAAGTCGCGGGTAGAGGGTATTATGCCGAAGCGGGATGAGGCTTACATGCGCGCGCAGCGCGACGGGATCGCTCGGGCGGCGCTCGGCGTGCTGCTAGAGAAGGGCGTCGCCAACACATCGCAGCGGGACATCTGCAGCGCCGCCGGTGTCTCCGTCGGGGCGCTCTACACCCACTTTGCGACCATCGAGGAGGTCGTCGTCGCCGCCTGCACCTTGGGGAACGAGGAGTTGCCTCCCCTTAAAACGTGCGAGACGTGGGATGAGTATGTCGAATTTAATGTCGCCAACGTCTATGATTCTCGCGTAGCCGACGCCGCACGGCGCATCCGCCTCGCATTCGAATTCGCAGCGAAGATCGTGACGATGGATAAAGCGCCGGCTGGCGTCGCTGCGATCCACGACATACAGAACAACTACATCCGAGATCAGCTACAACGTTCGTTCGACCGCGGGGAGATCAGCCTTCCGCTTGGTTTGGCAACGACGACCATGATTCACGTCCAGGCTCTCGTAGGCGCCTCCACTCAGCTCGCAATGAACCCGAGCCTTAATCGAGACCAATGGATTACTTCCTTGATCCGAAGCCTCGAAATTACAGCCGGCCGCGTGCGCATCCAATAGCCAAATTTTACGTTCCTAGGCCGCGAAATTCATCGTACGACACTTCCTCAACGTATGAAATGCGCACTGGTGGCCGAGGCGTTCTATCGGATACTTGAACGAAAATGCTGAAACGGATGTACTTTCGAGTTGTGACCGCCAAGCTATCGAAGATGCAAGCCCGTGCGATGCCGCTTATGATTGAGCGACTTCTTTGGGACAAGCGCTTTAACGACCCACAAGCAGACACTCAAGCGCACTGCGCTACGACCCACAAATAGCCATTCGTTCATATCGGTTCGCAGTTTTAGAGTAAGCCCGTCAGACAAGATTTTGCTTTTGTTCTGGATGGGACTGACTCATGGAGGCGTTACGCCGATCCGCTGAAGGCGATGACCGTGATGGCCGTGATGGCCGTGATGGCCGCGGGCCAGAGCGGCAACCCGGCATCGCCGCACTTCGCCGATCAGATTCGGCACCACGCAGAACGCGGGCTGCGCCCGGTATATTTCCATCCCGAAGACCTGAAGGGACATGTCAAGCGCGGCTACCACCCGGGCGGCTGACATCAGTCCGTGCGGCCCCAGCGCGTCACGGCGTCCGGCTTTCCACCGCCGCTCTTTCCAGCTTGTCCTGCGTCCTGGTGTCGAAGTCGCCCGCATCATGGCGCTCGTGGAGCTGGCTGGCGGGATCGCCCATGATCCGGTTCACCATCCGGCCACGCCGGACTGCCGGTCGCGCGCCGACCAGGTCGGTCCAGCGCAGGACGTTCTTATATGCGTCCACCTCGAGAAACTCGCCGGCGTCATACACCTGCCCCGTCACGAGCGCGCCGTACCAGGGCCACACCGCCATGTCGGCGATCGAATAGGCATCGCCCCCGACATATTCGCTCTCGCCCAGGCGTCGGTCCAGGACGTCGAGCTGGCGCTTCGCTTCCATCGCGAAACGGTCGATTGCATATTCGATCTTCACGGGGGCATAGGCATAGAAATGCCCAAAGCCGCCACCCAGCATCGGCCCGGCACCCATCTGCCAGAATAGCCACGACAGGACCTCGGCGCGCTTTGCGGCATCGGTCGGGAGGAACGCGCCGAATTTCTCGGCGAGATAGACCAGGATCGATCCCGACTCGAATACCCTGATGGGGTTCGCGCCACTGCGATCGACCAGCGCGGGGATCTTGGAATTGGGATTGACCTCGACGAAGCCGCTGCCGAACTGGTCCCCCTCCATGATCCTGATCAGCCAGGCATCATATTCGGCCCCCCTATGACCGGCGGCAAGCAACTCCTCGAGCATCACGGTCACCTTCACGCCGTTAGGCGTCGCGAGCGAATAGAGCTGTAGCGGGTGCTTACCGACCGGTAGCGCCTTCTCGTGCGTGGCACCGGCGATCGGGCGGTTGATGCTGGAAAAGCGGCCTCCGCCTGACTTGTCCCAGGCCCAGACCTTGGGCGGCGTGTAGTCAACGATCTCGTTCATCAGGCTTCTCCGTAATCTCTGTTGTGCTCCACCGGCATGACCCGCATCAGCCGTTCGACGACAGGCCGGCTAGGAATGCGGCGACATTGTTCCCGAGTTCGGCTGCGGCGTATCCGCCTTCCATGACGGTGACGGTCGGCAGGCCCGCTGCCGCAATATGTCTGGCCAGTGCCGCGAAATCGTCGCGCTGCAGCGCGAAGTGCGAGATCGGGTCGCCGGCATAGGTATCCGCGCCGAAGGACAAGACCAGGAACCGCGTACCGAAGTCCGCGATCGCCGCCAGCGCACGGTCGAGTGCGGGGCGATAGGTCCCCCAGCCCGTTCCCCGCGGCAGCGGCAAGTTGAGCGTGGCACCCCGCCCCGCCCCTTCCCCGTCCTCGTCGGGGTGCCCCCAGTAGAAGGGATAATCGGCAACCGGATCGGCGTGGATCGAGACGAACAGGATCGAGGGATCGGCCAGAAATATATCCTGCGTGCCGTTGCCGTGATGATAGTCGACGTCGAGGATCGCGACCGGACCCAGTCCCCGCCGGCGCGCTTCGGCTGCGACGATGGCGGCGCTGTTGAGGAAACAATAGCCGCCGCAGTAATCGCGGCCGGCGTGATGGCCCGGCGGGCGGCACAAGGCGAAGGCGCCGGAAGCGCCCTCGGCGACTGCATCGAGCGCAGTCAGCGCGGACTGCGCCGACCAATAGGCCGCATCCCAGGTGCCGGCGGCGATCGGCGTCACGGCATCATAGCTGTAACGGCCGAGCCGCGCGTCGATCCGGGTCAGGTCGATCGGACGGCGCCCGACAATCGGCCACGCATAGCCGATCGCATCGCCTGTGCGCCCGGCGGCCCGCCAGTCGGCATGTGCGATCTTCAGGAAATCGAGATAGGCGGCATCATGCACCGCCAGCAACGGGTCCATGCCGAAGTCCCGCGCAGGTCCGGCCGGCCCGATCGCCGCCAGGATCGCCTCGGCACGCGCCGGCGTTTCCTGAAACGCGGTCCAGTCGCCGTTGTGCATTTCGCGGGCTGGGGCGTGCGCAAGCTGGCGCCCGTCAAACACGATCTTCATCATCACCGCCCAACGCGCTAATCCGACCAGAGGCACCATGACGTGCCACCCGCGGGTCCGCCGCCTGCGCGTTACATGCCGTCATTCGGCACGGCGTGACGACCCACATCCGGCCATTCAGGGCGCCCGAGGCGCTTCCCAGCTTCGGTCATTCGTTCATGTCGATCAATCGGGTCTTCGGCAACGTTGGGTCGGCGATTGGAACGGCAAGGTTTGTGACAATCCTGCCGTTCCAAGCGGCTCCGCTGTATGCCGGCTCCGGCTCATAACCTGCCGGTCAGTTAGCCTAACGGCCAGCCCGGCCAAGCCGGATCCAAGCATATCTTACGCAGCACGAGGATCTGCGGGTCGAAGCGCATCATATCCCCATTTTCCCCATGTCGTATGTCGAAGCCGCGTTTCTTGATACCTATGCGGGAGACCAGATCCTCAAAGAATTCCTGCCCGAACTCCGGCTTGCCGACAGCCTTGTCCCGGTGGCTGCGGAAAACTTCCAGTGAATCCTCGGACCATTCCAGATAGCCTTCGTTGGGGAAAAACAGCACCCTGGCCGATATGTCCTGGGAACGAACCATTTCGCCCGCCACTTTGTAGTTCAGCGTTATGGCGAGGCGCCCGCAAAGCAGCGCGAAGCCCCGGATGGTCCACTCGGGATACGGTAAAAGCGATCCTACCAACTCAGGCTGGTCATCGTCGATCGTCAGTTTGGCGGAGCCGAAATCCTGGTCGCGCAGCTTTCGATCGAGCTGCTCGATAAACGCGAAGAAATCCGCGTTGATGCACCTAACGAAGGAGGTTACCGTCGCGGTGTAGCGTTCCAGTTTCTCGGACGCCGCGATTGTGTTGGCAATCACATTACAGCGATGCCGCATTTCCGAGGTAATTTCGTCGGTCAGCGCATTGATGTCGAAGTCAATATACGCGGGCATCTGCATCCGGGAACCCTTCCTGTGCGAACGCCTGACGTCCTGCCGCACCCGAACGCTTTTGGGGAGAGGGTAGCGACCCGCATAGCGCCCGGATACAACAAGTCAGTTGGCGAGGACGGGGGTACTGAGTCATCATGCGTTTCGAGGTAGCGACTGATCTCGGTGTGATCGGCTCCCTGTTCGAGCGCGTCGTGCGCATCGGCTCAGAGCGACACCACCAGGTGCTCCGTGGGCGATGTCGATCCCATGGCGTCGGCGAGCTCGGCAGCGACTGCGAAATCCTTCGCCATCATACCGAGAGCAAAGCCGCCTTTGAACATGCCGGTCACGCGAGATGCATTTCTACCTGATTTCGTTAGGGCAACTGGCGAGCTTTCGGCTAGCTATAGAAGAGCAACGTCGGTTCTGCTTTTAGCCAATCAAACACGTAAACACGGATGAATGACGAAATTTGGTGGCGAGCTGCCGCGTACTCTCCTTCGGCAAGACCCAAATCCTTTCGTTCGTGGCCTCTTTCCGGCTCCTCAGCCTCTGCTAGTCGTTCATGTTGATCGAGAAGCGATTCGACCGCATTTTCCACCTCGTCCATTCCGAGGAGGTTCCGCCAAACACCTTCGAACTCGATGGCAAGCGTCGCGATGTCGCTACGTCTTCCAGATCTTGGAACGGTGGAGCCAGCGGCGTGCCCTTCAACCACCCGCACGGCCCCGACGCGTCCCGAACGACGGGGCTGTTCTCGCAAGCGTTGTCCCTTCGTAGTATCCAAGTTAGCCCTACAGCGGGTACAGAGCTGGGAGTCACGGATGTCGCAATCGGCGAACAAGGCCGCCCGGATGGGCTCCCGCACGCTGGGTGAGCCATGCGACGATTACCCAGCGCCCAGCCTCCGCGAGCAGCTCGCGCTCGCCCGACGGTCGCGCGAGACGGCGAAAGCTAATGCGCTGCGGCGCTGGGCCGACAAGATCGGCATCGACGCCCGGGACGCCTCCTGGCTTTCGAGCCGAAGGGAACTACTGGGCGCCGGGGTGGAGTCGGATGCCCCACGGCGGTTCATGACCGGGGAAGGGAAGATTAGCGCACTCGACGTAGAGCCTTTGCCCTGGCTGCGAATGACCGAAACGCAGATCACGCGGCCGATGGCGGACTTCCTAAATGACGGCGGACCCGCGCGGATGGCGGCGTTCCTCAGGGCACTACCCTGCGCCGGCGTCGAGCTTCCGGCAGCGTTCGACACCTCCCTGGCGCGCGCGGAGGTGACCGCCGTAGGGGGACGCGTCGACCTGCTCGTTACAGGTCGAACCGGAAGCAGGACCTTTGGTGCTGCGATTGAGGTGAAGATCGACAGCGGGCTGAAGAATCCGCTGGGGGCATACGCGGCGGTGGCGCGGGATGCCGGCCTGGCCGTAGAGGGCCGATCCAAAGGTCGCCCCACCGGCGCACTCGTGGTCCTCGCGCGCAGTTCCAAGAAGAGCACGCGACAGCGGCTAAGTCGCAACAGCGGATGGAAGTTCGTCCATTGGAGCGGCTTTCTCCGCAGGTTCGAGCGCGAGCTCGCGACCGGCGTCGACGACGAGGACTTCCGGGCCTTCCGGCGGCACATCTGGGACCGGTTCACATGAGCGATGCCGAGAACACGGTGCTCCCGAACAGCGTCGTCGCCTACCTGACCGACGCCGCGACCCGCGCCGCCGTGGACGCCCTGCTGGCAGTCGACGCCGAGTCCCTGCCACCCGAGATCGAGTGGAAAGAGCTCAGCGACTACTACGCCGCCCGAGCTGTGGCCGAACTCACAAGGGCGGAGTTCGCGCTGGCTTTCCATACCCTCTGGCGGGAGATCTGGGGTCTGGCCATCCCGACTAGCTGGGCGATGCCGGAGCCGCAGGAACTCGTCGAGGAGGGGCAAGGCGTGAGCCTCGGCTCTATCTGGGAAGGGAAGTCGTTCTCCCTCTTTCACAACCGCGGCGAGTCCTCGATCTTCACGTTAGTGGGTCTCCACCGCCGCCGCATCACGATCGCGTTCGCGCTTGAACGTAGAGGAAGGCCGCAGATCAAGGGCGAGCTGGGGAGCTTCGCCTGGCGCGACGACGCGAATTGGGATCGCTGGATGCTGCACGCGGGAGGTGTGGTGCCCGGAAGCGATGGTGCTCTGGACCTGTCCGAGCTGCGCGCCGCCGCCGAACTCGCCATGACCACCGTTGAGGGGGTGCCGCCGCCAGTAAAGCGCTCGTCCGCCCCTGCAGTAGCCAAGAGCAAGGCCACGTCGAGGAGCGCCCGCACCCGGCGCAAGAGTTGAGCGGGAAGTGCGATCGGTGAAGCGCTGGCGATGATCGGCTTCGGCGCGTTCCGGCCTCCAAAACAGTGCTGCATAAGCGGCTGGCGATGCACGGTGCAGCAGCTCCGTCAGCCGGCGACGCTGAGCCGAGAATAATGATCAGCGGGGTCGGGCCGGCTGAGCCTGGCCCTGCAGTCACGTTAGGGCGCTACTTGTCAGCAGGCGCCGCCAGACGATCCGCTATGCCGTGCGTCCGCAGCTCACTAAGACGGCACGCATCGGGCAGGAAGTCGATAGCGCTTATCGGCATCATGGCTTTCGGCGAGGCTTACGGTCGATGAAAGAAGCGAGTGCTCTTGACCCTATCTGGCACGGCAGCAAGCCGGACGGCCCTCTGATCAACCTCCGGCTGCATGTAACCCGCCTCTGTTTCGTCGCAGACGAGCTTCGCGTCCGTTGCGGCGAGGCAGGATGGGAAGCGATATCTGAGAACCTCCACCTAGCCGCTTCACTGCGCAACCTGCAGGCGGACACCGACCTATCCGGCAACAACTACCTGTGCAGCTCCGCAGCCGACTTCGATGAGGCGCTATCGATCCTATCGGAGCGGCATCTGGCCGGGATAGTCGTATTCAATCTTTGCTGGAGCGCATACGAGGGAGCCGTGGAACTGGCGGCCGGACCCAGCCAAGGGCGGCGGCCGAAAGGTGCCCTGGGTCGGGATCTGCTGCGCAGTCAGCACGGCGACGCACACTTCCCCTGGCTCAAGGACTGCCTCCTCGCTTCGATCGAGTTCTTCGCGCCCAAGGTCCTCGACACGCCGGAGTTACGGACGCTCCTGCAGGAGGGCGCGTTGGCGGCGGTGGCCGCGGAACTGCTCCGATGTTTCCGTAATGACGTGGCCCACGGCTCCCTGGCGCGGCCGCATCCGGAGGATTGGGGTAAGGGATCTGAGTATAGGATCGACGAGGAGCCCGCGATCCTCAAATTCCGCCATCACACCCGCCTGCTCCTTCTGCTGATCCAAATCATGATCCTGCAGACCAACGCGACGCTCGTGGAGCTTTCACAGGTTTCCGAAGGCTGGGCGCCGGCGGCCGACGTGGTGATGCAGCTACATGGCCGCGATCGGGACGAGCACGACGAGGACGCTCCAGAACTCGCCCTTGGGACGCCTAGGATCAGCTTCAGCGTCTACTGATGAGTTGGGCAGGAGCGCCCGTCATGTCGAGCCTCCGCGACTTTCGAAGGCTTACCTTACCTCGTGATCGTCTCGTGCCACCGCTTCTGGCGGCCGCTCAATCTCGACGGCCGACCCATCCCCGTGTAGGCAATTAACCGCGACGCGGTCGCGCGAGGAACGTCGCCGGGGAATGCAGTAAGATGGAGATCTACCTAGACAATCTGGCTTCAACGCCAATCGATCCCAGGGTGGCAGCGCACCATGCTGAGGTGGCGGTCGCATTGCGCGGCAATCCCAACAGCGCGGAGCACGCGAGCGGGACGCAGTCCGCGAACGTGCTGACGAAGTCACGCGAGGACGTGGGCGTGTTCCTGGGCGCCGCGCGCGAAGAGACGCACTTCCTGCCGAGCGCGTCGTCGGCGCTCTGGCTGGCGCTGGAAGACGCAATCGCGCAACGCGGAGTAGGCTTGCGCGTGCTCGCATCCGCGATCGAGCACCCCTCGCTCCTGCGGCACCTCCAGGCGGCGGCCGCCGCAGGACGCATCCGGCTCGAACTTTTCCCCGTCGACGCCCAAGGACAGCCCGACCTCCCTCGCTTGAAGGAGATGGCACAGCGCGGCGTCGACCTGATCTGCGCCATGGCGGCCAACAACGAGATCGGGAACATTACGCCGGTCGAAGACATCCTGCGTCTCGCCGACCGTCAGGGCGCGCTGACGATCGTCGACGCCAGCCAGGCCGCCGGCCGGTTCGGACTCGCCCAGGTTACGGCGGCGGCTAACTACGTCGTCGCCAGCGGAGCCAAGATGAACGGGCCGCGGCGTGTCGGCGTCCTGGCTGGGAAGATCAAACGCCCGACCGCCGACCTCGTTGAGCCGATGTTTGGCACACCCGACGCCGCGGCGGCGTCCGCGATGGCGCTCGCATGCGGGTTGGCCGCGGACGAGATGGAGCATGACGAGAGGCGCATCGCCCTCCTCCGCGATCGGCTGGAGGCGATCCTCACCGAACGTGTGCCGGGCCTGCGCGTCAACGGGGATAGAACCGCCCGCCTCGCTGGCGCCCTTCACGTATCCTCGCCCGCCATCCCGGCCGAGGTCCTGGTGGCCCGACTCTGGGGCAAGGTCGCACTCTCCTCCGGAGCGGCCTGCCAGTCGGGTGTCCCTGGTCCCTCCCACGTTCTCACGGCGATGGGGCTCGAAGAATGGGTAGTTGAGGGCGGCGTCCGGATGTGCGTGGGCAAGTTTAACGACGCAGCGGAGATCGAGCGCGCCGGTGCCATCATATCAGAGGCGATGGGCGCTGATCTCGGCATCAGGAGGCAGGCGTGAACATTAACGCAAACATCAGGCCACGCTTCAGCGGGCACGAGACATTCGCCTGCCGGTTCAGCTGGCTGCCCAAGGCCGTGCGGCTCATCGAGAGCGACCCTCACGCGTTGTCCTCGGACGAGCAGGCGATCCTGTCCCTGGGTCTCGGCAAGAACATGGTGCGGTCGCTCCGCTTCTGGCTCGACGCCTTCGACGTTGCCGCCCCTGCGACGGAGGGCTGGGCGCTGAAGCCGTTCGGCGCCGCGCTCCTAGGACGTGACGGAGCCGATCCGTTCATCGAGCGGACGGAGACCCAGTGGCTGCTCCACTGGTCGGTGACCTCCCGCGTGCAGGCCCCGCTGTTCGCATGGCGTCACGTGTTCCACCGGCGGATGCGTTCCGACTTCACGCGCGGCGAGCTCTTTTCCGAGATGCGTCGTGAGAGCGCCCGGGAGGGCTACAACCATTCCGAGATCACCCTCATGCAGCACATCGACGCGCTGCTGCACACATACGTGCCAACGCACGCCATGCGGGCGCCGGAGGATGTGCTCGACGGTCCACTGGTGGACCTCAAGCTGATCCAGGCGGCCGGCCGCCGGCGCGGCGCCACGGGCAAGGACGAACAGGTCTACTCGCTGGCGCGCATTCCTGCCGGCAAGGTGGGACCCGCGGTGATCGACTACGCCATCGAGAGCTACTGGGCTGAGCGGCACCCCAGCGAGCGTGTGCTCAGCTTCAGGGACCTCGCCTACGCGGAGGGTTCGCCGGGCGCCACGTTCCGCGTCGCCGAGGACGAGCTCCGATCTCACCTGGAGCGCGAAGGCGCGACATACTCGTTCCGGGCGTCCGGAGACGCCGGCGCGGTCAGCCGGAGCGACGAACCCAATCCCGCCGCCCGGCTGGGGAGCGTCTACGCATGAGGAACCGAGCTCCCACCCGGATCGCCGACTACATGGGAAGCCCGGGACCGTTCTACAGGTCCGTCGCGATCGAGCGCGACCGCGACGACGCCGCCGCCATGCGCGGCTACGTGCTGACGCCCTGGCTCAAGCGTGTCGCGGCGGAGATCCTCGAGGGCCTTCTCCCCGGCTCCCGGCGGCGGGCGTGGCGCGTCACCGGCGATTTCGGCGTGGGCAAATCCGCGCTCGCGCTGGCGCTGCTGCGAACGCTCGATCCGCGGTGCGCCGATGCGAAGGCACCGATGGACCGCTTCGCGAAGACGATCGGCAGCCATATGCCGCGGATGTATCCGCTGGTTCTCTCAGGGAAGCAGGCCGGCCTCAATGCCGGCATGGCCGCAGCGATCGCTAACACGGTCGAGCGGGAGCGCGACCTTCTAGACGCCAAGGCGCGCAGGGCGCTCACCGCTGTAGACCCCTTCGAGGCAATACTCCTCCTGCGCGACGCGCTCATCCGCAGCGGACGCTACGACGGGCTGCTCGTCGTCATCGACGAGATGGGCAAGTTCCTCGAAGCTGCGGCCATCGACCCCGACCAGGCGGACATCTTCCGGCTCCAGGAGCTAGCGGAACTCGCCGCACGCTCGGGCGAGCGCCCGCTGGCGGTGCTGATGATCCTCCACCAGGGTCTGCAGTCATACCACCGCGAGGGCGCGGTCTCGACCCGGTCGGAATGGGCGAAGGTCGCAGAGCGCTACGACGAACTTGTCTTCGACCACCCGCTTTCCCACACCGCCGCGCTCCTGTCGGCGGCGCTCTCGCCGGACATGCGTCGCCTGCCCGCCGCCGTCCGCAAGTCCTACGCGGAAGCGGAGAGCGCCGCCGGGGCACTCGGCTGGCTCGGCCCGCGGGGGGAAGGTGGAGAACCCTGCTATCCCCTCCACCCGGCCGCCGTCCCGGCGATAGCAAGGTTCTTCTCCGCCTACGGCCAGAACGAGCGCTCGCTCTTCGGCTTCGCCGCTTCGGGCGAGCCGAACAGCCTCAGGGCGTTCGCTGACCGACACGCTGCGGAAGACGGCCTGTACGGCCTCGACCGCTTCTTTGACTACGTCTCCACCTCCTTTGGGCACCGACTGGTCGCGCGCGGCGGCGCCGGCGACTGGGAGCGCATCCGCACGGTCCTGGACGGATCCGCCGGATCCGATCCGACCGAGGTGGCGATCCTCAAGACGGTCGGGGTTCTCAACCTCATCGACGCACCCGACATGGTCGCGGACGTCACCACGATCCAAGCCTGTCTCGCTCCCGGCGTCGAGCCGGCGGCGGTAGCGCGGGCGATCACGGGGCTGCGTGAGCGCGGAGTGCTCTTCGAGCGGGTCGGCCGCGCCGGTCTCCGCCTCTGGACCAGCCACAGGGTCGACCTCTCCGCGCTGTGGAGCGAAGCGGACGCTGCGCTGCCCCAGGCGTCGATCGGCGGCGAGCTGAGCAAGGCGCTGAGCAGCATTCCCATCCGGCCATTCCTCCTCGCGCGCAGGCACTCGGTGGAGACGGGGGTGACACGGCGGTTCCCGATCCGCATGGTGCCCGCGTCCTCGCTGGCAACCACCACGCTCACAGCGGACGCGGACGGGCGCATTCTCGCGGTCCTGTGCGACGACGCCGACGAGGTCGCACACGCCGCCGCATGGGCTGAGGAGGCGACGGCTGAGGATCCGACGCTCCTCGTCCTGACGCTTCCGCCGCGGCCCGAGCTCAGATCAAACGTCGTAGATCTTCTGAGGCACCGTTGGATCGAGGCGAACGCCTCGATTTTGCGGGAGGACGTGTTCGCCTCGGCAGAGATCGAGCGTCGCATCAAGGAACTAGAGTCCCGGCTCATCGACCGGTTGGAAGGATCGCTGGGCCTCGCGGGTGACCCACCCGCGCCGTTTGTGCGCGTCTTCCGGGGCGGACGGGCGCTGGCGGACACGCCCGCCCTGCACCTCCTGGTGTCGTCCACGTGCGACGAGCTCTATGGAGCCGGGCCCCTCGTCCACAACGAGCTCATCAACCGGCACGCGCTGACGAGCGCGGGAGCGGCGGCCCGGCAGCGTCTAATCGAAGCCCTGTTCGAGAGGACCCACGAGCCGGACCTGAGCTTCACCGGGAACAAGAACCCGCCGGAACGGTCCCTCTACCTCTCCCTCCTAAAACTCGGCGGCGTCCATCGTGAGCGTGACGGCGTCTTTGTCGTGGACCTCCCGGAGCAGGGCGACGATCCGCTGCGCCTGCGCCCCGCGCTGGAGCGGATGAGGGAGCAGATCAGGACCGCCGCCGGGCGGGTGGCGGTGACCGAGATCTACTCCTGCGTCAGCGCGCGCCCATTCGGCGTGCGCGCCGCCCTAGCACCGCTGCTCCTCGCCATCGTCATGGTCGCGGACCGCCACCGCATGGCGCTGTTCGAACGGGGCACCTACTGTCCCAAGCTCGACGCCCAGGCGTTCATGCGGATACTCAAGTCGCCTGAGAACTTCACCATCCAGTGGGTGGCTTTGGAGGGGGTGCGGGCCGAAGTCTACCAAAGGCTGGCGGCAACGCTCGGCAGCGTGGACGGCGAGGACGGACTGATGGCCGTGGTGGCACCGCTGGTCCGCTTCGGGGCGGGCCTGAGCCTCCACGCGCAGCGGTCCGCCGAGGTCAGCCCTAATGCGGCCCGCGTAAGGGACGCCATCATGCGCGCGAGGAGCCCGGTCGACCTGGTGTTCACCGAACTGCCGGCCGCGTGCGGCCTCGAGCCATTCGACGGCGATGGCGAGGACGGCGCGGTGCGCGCGGCGGAGTTTGCGGAACGCCTCGCCGACGCGATCGGGGAACTCGAGAGGTGCTACCCTTCGCTGCTCGACAGAATGAGGTCGGAGGTGGGGCGGGCGCTCGGTGCCGATGGCGACCTCCGGACGAACGTCGCCGACCGCGCAGGCCCGCTGGTGTTCCGGGTGAAGGCGCAGGCGCTGAGGACCTTCGTCCAGCGGCTCGCCGACCGAGTGCTGTCCGACGACGCCTGGATCGAGGCAATGGGCGGGGCACTCGTCGGCAAGCCGCCGTCTCGCTGGCTGTCACCAGACGTGGCGACGTGGCAAGGCAGGCTCGAGGACATATCGGCCACCTTCCTGAGGCTGGAGGCCGCAGCGTTTGGCTCCGAACCCGAGCAGAAGGGTGTCGTCCGTCTGGCACTGACCCACGTCGATGGAAGGGAGCACGTCAGCATCGTGGGGGTCAACGAGCAGTCGCCCGAAGAGGAGCTGTTCACACGGTCGATCCTCCACCTCATAGAGAGGAACGGGGCGTCGATCGCCCAGGTGGTCGCGCGGCTCGCCGGTCACATGCTGGAAGCCAACGCGGACGAAGGTACCCAGACCGCGCGATCGGAGGGTGCGTGACAGCGGAGTCGGCCTCCGGAGTTTAAGGATGCGCGGCGGCCCCAGACAGGCTACGACGTCAAACCCAACACCCTGAAGACCAGCATAGAAGATGAGTGAAGTCCGCCACATCCTGAGTCTGTCCGGCGGGAAGGACAGCGCCGCGCTGGCCGTCTACCTGCGCGACCGTGTTCAAGACATGGAATACATATTCCACGACACCGGCAAGGAGCTGCCCGAGACCTACGACTACATGGCGCGGCTGGAGAGCATCCTAGGCCGCCCGGTCGTGAGGACCACGCCCGACGACTCCTTCGAGCATTGGCTCGCGGTGTACGGCGACATGCTCCCCTCGAACCACCGCCGGTGGTGCACGAAGATGCTGAAGTTACGGCCGTTCGAGGCCTACGTCGGCACGGAGCCCGTCATCAACTACGTGGGGCTCCGTGCGGACGAAGCGCGGACTGGATACATCAGCACGAAGCCTAACATCACCGCGGTCTACCCCTTCCAGGAGGACGGCCTGGTCCGCGCCGACATCATCCGCATCCTGGAGGACTGCGGCCTGGGCCTGCCCCCATACATGGAATGGGGCAGGTCCCGGTCCGGCTGCTTCTTCTGCTTCTACCAGCAGAAGATCGAGTGGGTGCGCCTGAAGCGGACGCACCCGGATCTCTACGAGCAGGCGAAAGAGTACGAGGTTCGCTCCGCCGCGGTCAGCGCCAACTTCACGTGGTCGTCGAGCGAGTCCTTGGTCGAACTCGAGCGTCCAGAGCGGATGGAGGCGATCGAACGGAACTGGGAGGCCGCGCGTGCGCGGAAGGCCGCCAAGCGGCAGGACCTCCCCCTCGTCTCAGTGCTCGCCGACGCGGAGTACGAGGAGGAGGAACCGGAGGGCTGCCTGATCTGCTCGATCTAGCCGCGGAGCGGCGCGGCAGCACCGATTCTCAAGGGAAAGCCGACGATGCCTCACAGGGCCTCGGCGCCTCCGCGATCGGCTGAACTCAGGCGGCCTGAGCCGCCTCCGGCGCATCCTCTACGGGTAGGATCGTCAGGCGAAGCGGGATGTGATCGGACGAGTCCGCGTCGCCCTCTCCCGCGATCGCCAGGAGCTCGTCCAGGAACGCGTCGACCCGATTGGCGAGCGGGACCTGAAACGGCCCTTTCAGCGCGCTGAGCGTCTCGGCGTCCTTACGCGCCGCGGCGACCTTGTCGCGGGCGGCCTCCGCATTTGCCACGTTGCCCGGTGTGGCCTTGCCGCCCGCGCGCTTCGCCTCCACCGCCTTGAACCGCTTCTCGAGGATCTGCTCGGCCTTGCCCAGCATCTCGGGAAGCGCATCCATGAAGGACTCGCCCATGACCAGGCGCATCCCCCGCTCGTCGCCACTAAGGTATCCGTCGCACCGGTTGGAGGCGGTGAGCTCGACCTCCTTGCCCTGCTCGTCGAGCACCACCAGCCGCACCCGCGTTGGATTGTAGAAGGGCGGCGGCGCGGGCATTCCGATGCGCGTAAGGTCAGAGGCGAAGCTGCGCTGGATCTCCAGTGCGAAAGGCGTGTTCAGCCGCGCGATGCGCTCGACCTCCAGACCGGTCTTCCAGGCGTGGATGTCGGACCAGTCGGCACGCGCCACCTCCTTTGGATCCCAGATGATGCGGAACGCCTTGTCGTCGATCCGGACGAGCTCAGTCCGAGGCTGTCGCTGCTCGAAGGGCTTCATTGCCTTGTCGATGGGCTGCAGGGTGCCCGGCAGGAACAGAATGCTTCGACCGCTGCGGATCGGCCGCGTCGGGCTAAACGCGAGGTCGCACGGTGCGGTGATGCACATCCACACCTGCTTGCCCTTCTTCTTCCTGAATAGGTCACCGAACTGCAGGTATTCCGCTTGGTCGGTCGCATGTTCAGGTAGCGCACCCATCGGCCGGAGCACCGCGCTGGAATAAAGCGTGGCCAAGCTGATTGAGGGCTTCGACTGCGTCGGTGGCAGGTCCTCGAACGAGAGCGCATTCACCTTCGACTCCACGGCCCGGACGCCACCGGAAACGAGCAGCTCCTTCACGAGGTGCGCGTTCATCAGCCACAGCAGATATTCGCCAAGGGGCTGCCCGTCCTCGTGAAGCCGGAGCTTCTGTAGAAACGCGAAGTCACCGATGCTGAGCGACCTGACGTCCGCGAAGACCTTCGCCTGGATCGTTTTCAGCTCGGCTTCTACGCCGGTCACGAAGCGCTGCAGGGTTCTGCCTGTGGCGAGCGACTTGGCGAACGCCGCCAGCCGATAGTGGCGCTTCTCCTTGTCGAAAAGCTCGTCCTTGGGGACAAAGTAGAACATCCCGCTGAGGACCTTGGTCCGTCGCTGGAAGGCGGCGAGTGCCTTGTCGTCCAGCTTCTTGGACGACATCAGGATGACGAGCGGCGCCTTCTCCTTGCCAGCGAACTGCCGGTAGATCCGATCAACGATCTCCGACGACAGAGTTCCCTCCTCTTCGCCCTCCTGAAGCTCGTAGTCGAGGAAGACGACATCGACCGCGTCGTCCACAGGATTCTTCGACTCGGTCGCAGTGTCGGCGGAGCTCAGCGAGGCGGCGCTGATCTTTTCCACGCTGACCTTGAGATCCTCGGACAAGTCGACCGCGAATTCGTCCAGCGCGGTCCGACGCGCCTCCGCGAACACCTTCACGTGGTTCCACGCCGCCTGAGCCGCAGCATTGTGCTTGGCCGTCGCCTTCACCGCGACAATCGCCTCGAGGGTCAGGTGGTCGATAGTCTGGAGGTCGTGACCGGCGGCGATGAACCCGGCCAGCAGGTCCTGATCCTGCGACAGCTCGTCGAAGAGCGCCTGGGTCGCAGCGGCGGTCATCGACTGCTCCGGGCTGTCGAAGGCGTCGTCGATGATCGCGACCGCGCCGATGCTGCTCTGCCTGAAGATCTCTGCCACTGAAGATGCGCTAATCATCGTTATGCCTTGCGGAATGAGAGAGCGAACGTAGTCGAGAACCCTTCCACGGTGCGACTCTCGGGCAGGAGGGAGATCGTCGCATCGCTGTAGGCGGCGATCTCGCGCGAGATGAACAGGCCAAGGCCGAGCCCAGCGCCCGGCGGCTTGGTGGTGACGAAGGCCTGGAAGACGGTGTCGCGCATCGCGGGCGGAACTCCCGGTCCATTGTCGCTGACACGGATCTCGCGCCGGTCGACGTCAGCCTCGACCAAGACGCGGGGCTTGAAGGCGGGGTCCTCGAGCGCCGACCGGCCCAGCCAGTAGCGGGCGTTGTCGAGCAGGTTTCCGACCACCTGGACGATCATGCCCTGTACGACCCGCGCCTCGAACGTCACCGCGTCGCTGGAGCGCCTGACGGCGAATTCAATGTCCATCCCGACGTTCTGGAAGGCCGGGCGCGCCGACTCGACGATCGTCTCGGTCCACTCAACAAGGTCGGTGGATGTCTTCACCTGCCGGCCGGAGGTCACGAGCGGATCGAGCACTCGAAGCCTGGTCAGAAGCGTCTTCAGCTGTGTGCCGAGTGGGGCCAGCGCCGTCGGAAGGTCCGTCGCGGACCGGCGTCGCCGCAGCGCGTCCACGGACGCCATCGCGTTCGTCGTCACCTGCCGCAGTTCGTGCGCCACGGCGGCAACCGAGAGGCCGATCCCGGCGAGAACCGTGAGTTCGGAACGTCCCTTCTGGTAGGAGGCGCCCAATTCCTCGAGCGAGCGCATCATCTCGCCGATACTCGCCAGCGCCTCCTCAATCTTGCCGCCGATGTCGGGATCGTCCTTCACCTCGGGATAGCGCTGGTAGAGGAGCCGGATCGTAGCCGATATCGAGCGGCGCTGGCTCAGCACCCGCTCGGCCACACCCTTCAAGTCGACCGGCTCGCGGGCGCGAATCTCCTCGTCGACCGCATTCAGGAAGGGGCGGAAGACACCTTCGATGATGTGCTTGAGGAGCGCGACCAGCGCGTCCTTCTCCGGGGAGTCCCGAAGTCCCTCGCGGTTGGTCTGGTCCATCAGGTCGGGGTTCGCGAGGGAGGAGATCCCCAGCCTGCCGATGAGCTGGGCCCGGTTGACCTTGTAACCTCCGGAAGCCAGCGCCTTGCGATCCAGGCCCAGCCAGTCGTCGGCCCCGCTGCCGTAGCTGCCGACCCGGAAACCGTCGCGGTAGACCGCGACGCCGCCACTCCATTCGTTGACGAGCTCGCGCACCTGCTTCTTGGTGCCGATCGTGTCGACCTCCTCAAGCAGCGGCCGGTTAAACCAGTAGATCTTCAGCTCGAAGGGCCCGAGCTCCCTCAGCGTCGCGTCGTTGGCCACGCCGGCCGCCGTCCGGAGATGGACACCGGAGAGGTCGATCGGCAGCGAACGGCTCCTGAGGGCGTAGTTGACGCTCCCCCGCAGCCTCAGCTTGGCGGTTTGAGAGATCCGGCCGTTCGGGAGCAGGTCCTTCGGGTCGTCAGGGCCGAAGGACGCCGTCACTACCGCGTGCGCATGCTCAAGCAGTAGGCGACGGAACGCGGGGATCGGGACCGTCGCCTGATTGAACGTCAGGTCGATCGGGAAGCGTGCCGCGGCCTCGAACGGATCGTTCAACCTGCTGAACTGGGTCTTGGCGATGTCCTCCAGCTTGAGGACAGACCAGTTGGTGGACAGCTGACGGATCGAGAGCACGGTGCCCTTCGGGCGGGACTTGGCAGGCCCAGGCCGGGGAACGATGTCAATCTCCTCCAGGCGCCGATCGGGATGCCTTGAGAAGAGGGACCAGTCGATGTCGAGGAGCGAGCTGTTAGCGTCGGTCAGCCGCGCCGTCTCGACCCGCAAGAGCGAGCCGAGACGCATCGCGCTCAGCCGTCCGACGCCCTTCTCGCCCAAGATGGGCCTTTCGCCCGGATCGACGCCGTCACGCCGGCGCTCGTTCACCTTCTCCGTCCGGAACGTCGTGCCGACGGTCAGGAAGATGGTCTCGAGATCGTCCAGCGACATGCCATGACCGGTGTCGCTCACCACTATCTCGTTCACGGGAGAATACGCCTCGAAGAGCCCCCGGATGCCTTCCGCTGTGCGCACCGCCTCCGCGAACTCCGCCTCGGCGCCTTCGGGCAGCGTAGCGAGCGCCTCCTCGCGCAGCTCCTCGACGAGCGCCTCGTCGACTACGAGCTCGGCTTCGCTCTCGTGCTCCTCCTCGGCGACCGGCGCTGGTGCTGGTTCGACCTCATCCTCGTCCTCGTCTTCAGGTGCGGCAGGCCTTTCGGCAATCTCCAGAGCCACGGTGATGCGTTCGATGACCGGATTCGACGCCTCCACGGGGCAGCGCTGCCGAACCGAGATCTCCACACGCTCGGAGCCGGCGTCGAACGCGTTTTTCACTAGCTCGTAGAGTGCCATCGCATCGGAGCTGATCAGGTCAGCGCCAAGATGAAAGAGCGTCCGCGCGGAGACCTTGAAGCCGCTCATGCGCCGCGTCCCACCGCCAACGAACGCGTGGACCGGTTGCCGAACCGGCGGCGACAATCTGTGACACACACGCGCAATAGCGGAAGCGCCACCCGGTCCATGCCGCCGAAGCGGAAGAGGTCAACAAGCATTCAGAACGTCCCCCAAGCACTTAGCTGCCATGATCGACGTCCGAATGGAAGGGGAGCTTGGACCAAGCCGGTGCGAACGCGCCAGCGGTGGACTTCAAGACGCGGGCCTCCGCGCCACCATCGAGCGAGCCGAGAGCCAAGCAGGCGAAGCCAGCCACAGCTTGAGGACACGGGGCTGCAAGATCGGCATCAGGCCGATCAGGAGGGAAAAGTATGAACGAAGTCGAGCTGACGGTTGAGGTCACCGCGCCCCGGGATGCCGGCGGGCGGGACCTCGTCACGGATCACCGAAGCCGCGTCTTCAAGGTGCCGCTCCACAAGTCGTGCATCGCCCAGGCGTGGGGAACGCAGCGGTTCAACGCGGCGATGGACGACGCCGGTGATGACGAGGTCGTTAAGGTCGAGATCACCGGGCGCAGCGAGGACGCTTCACACCACCTGGCGGCGGGCCGCATGCTAGGCTGGTCCGGCAAGGTGCAGGCACGCAATGGCGTCTTCGTGAGGTGACATGGCCGGACCACATCAGCTTTAGCGGATGCGCACACGAGAATGATCTCAAGCGACCGCACCGGTGTCATCAACGACCGTCCCCAACGAGACCCGCAGCGCGCGGAACCGCTTTAGCCGGAAGTAAGAACGGTCAACTCAGAAGTCGCATAGCTGCATTTCGCTCGTTAGCCGACTACACGGCTAGAGAATCGGAAAGGTCGTCGCGCGTGAATTGCGTGTAAACGCATATTGGCGAGTGACTTACCGGCGTGCGATGTGCTGAGATGGACGCGGGACGCAAATGGGGGATGGCTTGTCGGGACTGGGCGAAAGGTGGGTGCGGTTCCTTCGCCAGTACGGGCCCATCTCGCAGAACGAGAACATGTACGACGAGCACATCCAGCGGGCCGCCCGCCGGCTCGGCGTAAGGCCCATCGACTTCCCGCATCCGGTCGAGACGGAGCTGCTCGGCCTGCTCAAACCTCACACCCCCGCCGCGACCAGCATCGTCCTCACCGGGACCGCGGGTGATGGGAAGAGCCGGCTTTGCGGAAAGGCTTGGCTGGCGCTGAATGGAGACGAGGCGTCCTGGGCGTCGGACGAGATCTACCACGAGGCCGCCGCTGAGATAGCGGGCCGATCGCGGACGGTGGGCGTCGTCCGTGACCTGACCGGCCTCCCGCCGGACGGACCGCACGGCCCGTATCCGGACAAGAGGACGCTTCTCGCGGCGATCAGCCGCTCGTTTCTTGAGGAGGATCCGGACTGCATTTTCATTGTGGCGGCGAACGACGGGCAGCTCATGGAGGCCTGGAGGCGCCTGGAGGACGACGCGTCCGTGGCCGCGCAGCGCACCCTGGAGGCCCGCCTCGTCGGGGACGCCACGGAGCCGGGACGGGTGGCGTTCTTCCACCTCAGCTACGTTCCCTGCGCCGAACTGCTCGACCTCGCCCTGGACGCGATCCTCCTGCACGAAGGATGGGCCGCCGCATACGCGGAGGGAGAGGCGGACGGCTTCTTCGGTCCCGACTGCCCGATCCGCCAGAACTTCGAGCTGATATCCCACCCGTCGTTCCGGACACGGCTCAGGCAGCTGTTCGAGCTCCTCGATCTGAGCGAGCTGCATGTGCCGATCCGGCGCGTCCTGCTGCTACTCGCGAACGCGATCCTGGGGCATCCGCGGGCGAAGGAACGCCTGCTCTCGCCGGCCGACATTCGGCCGCGCCTCAAGCAGGGCGACGCCCACCTCGGCGACATCCACCAGAACCTCTTTGGAGCCAACCTGACGCAGCCTCGGCGCGAGAGCCTCGAGATCATGGAGTTCCTCAACCGCTTCGGCATCGGGGAGGAGACGACGAACCGCATCGACAACATCCTTCTCTTTGGCGCTGAGGACGACGCGCTTAAACCCTACTATGACGCGTTGCTGGTCGAGCGCATGCCGGCGTCCCGGCTCGAGCACCTTCGCGCCGTCCGGAACTCCTATCTCGAGCGGCCCGAGGTGGACGCCGACGGCGAGCACCCCTTCCTCAACCTCATGGCGGGCCAGAGGCGCGCGATGTTCTTCGCCATACCTCCGGGGCAGGTCGAGGAGCTCAACCTGTGGAGCCTGACGGTGTTCAGCCATGCGGGTCAGTTCCTCGACCAGGTTGCCACGCCCCTCAGGCGGAGCGAGCGCGTTCCGCGCCACATTCTCGCGCGTCTCGTGAACGGCCTGAACCGTGTTTTCACTGGAATGTTGGTCTCCACCGACCGCGAACTGCTCCTCGCCACCAGCCTCTCGAACTCCGGCGCCGGCACCAGTCAGCTCCTCGAGGACCGCGTTTCCGTAGCGCCGCGTCGCGGCGAGCGCGTCGACATCCTGCCCGACGGCCGGCTCCCCACCCTCACCGTCCAACTCGACGCCGGCGTCGAGGTCCGCCTCTCGCTCAACCTAGTGCGGTTCGAGTTCCTCATGCGCGTCGCAGAGGGAGCGCTGCCGAGCAGTTTCTCCCGCGAGTGTCACGAGGACATCCTGGCGTTCAAGAGCAAGATCCTGGCAGCACTAAACCAGCTGCGCGAACCAGCCCCCTCGGATGATCTGAGCTTTCGGCTGCTCACGCTCAACGCGGCCGGCGAGCCGGCCGACGAGGTCATCGAGGTGGCCTATGCTTGAGACGCTGCCCCCACCGCCAGTCGGCCACCACCCCAACAACGCGATGTGGGTGGACGAGCAGATCTGGGGCCACCGCCTTTGGGACTCGACGACGCCCTGGCTCATCTTCCTCGAGTTCCTGGGCGTGGCCGAGGCGCGGGACCGCGAGGGCGACCTGTTCGGCCCAGGGGGCAGTCCCTACCCGCTGACGTTCAAGCCGGCCCAACGGATGTTCGCCCGCAACATCCTCTACAACAACGAGGCACTCGTCAGGATCGCGGCGGAGGGCCTGTCGGACGCGGCGGCCTGGGACAAGTGGCTGCCGCTCATGGCGCGGGCCGCCCAGGGCATAGCCAAGGGGGACTTCGACTACCTCCGGAGCAGGTTCGCCTCCTTCCGAGACTTCGCGGCACTCATCGGGATGCTGCGCAGCTCGACGATCGAGAACGGTTCGAACAAGCGGTGGAGCTCCCGGTTCGTGTTTCCGTTCGGGCGGCACGCCCTCTACGAGGACCTGAATCCGAAGGGCTCGCGGGAATACATCAACTTCGGGCTTCCGGGCGAGCTGCTCTACCAGATGATCGCGCGCTCGAGTCTGGCGGACGCGCTACGTCCCCACTTAGTGGCCGCCTTCGACGGAGACCCCTGCGACAAGCTGATGGCCCTCCTGGAGCCGCCATACTCCGAGGACCGCCAGACCCGTGGCAACAGCTACCTTCCCTACGCCTCCCACCAGTCCTTCGACGACGTGGCCCGGGACTGGCTGTCGATCTTCGCGCAGCGCCTGCCGCGCTTCGACGCCTATCCGCACCTCGCCCGCCTAAGCGCCCTGCACCTGATGAAGTACCAGCTCGACGTCGCGGCCGAGACCGCGGCAATGGCGAAGCCCACCTTCATATGCGAGGTCATCGCTTCCCGTCGGACACCGGTGCGCGAACTCTCCATCTCGAGCTTCCAGACCAACGACGCGCTGCCGCAGCGCGCCGTCGAGGCCTACGTCGCCGCCATCGGCTCAAGCGGCGCATGGACCGAGGCGCTCGAGGGCGACGCCCCCTTCCACGATTGCCGCTCGGTCATGGTCGAGAAGGTGCGCTGGCCCGACGGGGACGACTACAGCGGACCGCAGGAACCCGCCGAACTCCTCGCGTCGCTCCGGCGCGCCGCCGTCGCACGACACCGGCAGCACGTCGCGAACGTGCACCGATCCTACGGCGCCGGCGCAGGCCTCGTCTCGCGGCGCGGGACCACGCAGCTCCGCTACGCACCAACCGACGGGCTGCTGAAGACCCTCATCCTAGCGAACGTGCCCGTGCGCATGAACTTCGCGGAGTTCCTGGAGCTGCTCTTCGAGCGCTACGGGCTGGTTATCGGCGAACGGGAGGCCGCACGGGTGCTGGGGTCGGAGGACTTCGACAAGAAGTCCTTCCAGAGCAATTCGGCGCGCCTCCAGCGACGGCTGCGGACGCTCGGCATGCTCCGAAGGCTCTCCGACGCCTGCGCCTACGTCGAGAACCCCCTCGCGCGCGGGACGGTCAGATGAGCGAACCGGATCCCCGAGTGGACGGCAATCGCCTCCTTGGCAGCGTCGCCGCCGTATTCCTCCACGAGGTCCTTGCGGACGCCGAGGCGTCAGGCGGCACGGCGCGCATCCTGCTGGATGGGCTGAGCGTCCCTCAAACCGTGGCGATCACCCAGGCGGTGCTGGCGGATCCGCACCTCGCACAGCGCATCCACGTGCGCCTGCCCCAGGCGCTTTTCGCGGACACCGGCATGCCCGCCGACGTGCTGACGTCCCGAAACGCCACCTATTACCGAAGTGCCCGCTGCGACCGAAGCGCATACCTCATCACCAACGCCACTCCGCCCGGCGAGGAGACGGAGGACATGTCGCTGCACGAGCTTACCCCGCTCGGCGTTGCGCAGCTCCTCGAGCGGATGCCGGTTTGGGTGCGGGAAGCCGGACGCGGCCTAGCCCTCACCGACGAGGCCGCGACATGGTGGGAACGGGCGCTGGTCGGGCTGGTGCAGCTTTCGATCACCTCGCTCGACAGGTTCACGGCATACGTTCTGGCGGTCCGGCAGGCCGTAGCGGTCGAGGGCAATCCGATCATCGACGCGCTCGGCTACGCACTGCCGCAGCTGCAGATGCCTCGCGACCGGACCGCTTTCCTCAACGTGAAGGAAAGGTCGCGCAACTTCCCGTCCATCTGGCGACGCGAGTACGCCTCGCTCCGGCGGCGGCGGCGGCCCTTCCTCCTGAAGGAGACCCAGAACCAGATCATGCTGAACGAGGACGACCTCGCGGCAGCGTTCGCGAAGGTGCGGGACGCGATCCCCGAGGTCATCCACGGCGCCATCACCCGCTTCATCGCGGCGCCGCCGGGATGGAACGCACGGGCCGAGGAGCTCGCGGAGTGCGAGTGGGACCACGTCCGCCCGCTTTTCGAAGGGCTTGCCCGCGAGAAGCTAAACCTGGGCGGGGAGACGATCCGCTTCTACGAGGAGGGTGAGCCGGGCCGCCTGTCCGCCGAGGACGCGGAATACCTCAGGAGCTTGAAGGCGAGGATGCCGGTCGAGCCCCGCGAGCAGGACCTGGCCTTCCACGAGGACCACCGGGACGAGATGCGGGCCGACCGCAAGCTCAAGTCCGCCTGGGACAAGTTCATCTTCGGGCGACCGCGCGAGACCGACGACTTCCTCGCCGGCCTAGGGGCAACCATGGAGACGCTGCTCGTCAGGGCCTCGCTGGGATCGAGCCGGACATTGCGGGTGCGCTGCGACCAGGCGACCAAGCGTGACCTGAAGGGCATCAACACCGACGCGGGCCTCTACTTCGCGCTCCGATACGCCGGGCTGCCGGCGCTGTTCGGCCCGCGGGTGAAGTGGGAGCTGGGCTCCCTGCCGGACTTCGCCGGGGTCGTGGCCGAGTGGCGGCGGACGAAGGACAAGGCCGCGTCGAATCGCTCCGTCGCCAAGCCCGCCTTGCAGCTGAGGTTCCAAGTGGAGCTAGAGACGCTGAGCGCGACAGGGGACACGAGCGTCGTCTCCGCACAACTCATCTGGCGCTACCAGCCGGAGAACATCGCCTCGCAGCTCGTAGACGATTGGGAGCGACTGGAGGCCCACCCTCTGCTACTCGGCCGAGCGGCGCGCGAGGCGGCGTTCGCAGGGCGGCGCGCGGGCGCCATCGACCTCGACAACGTCCGGTCGCTCGTGCCGACATACGACCGCGACCGTGGCTCGCTGCTCCCGACATACCGGCGCGAGAGGGACGTCGGGGTCGTCTGGCGTGCGAACCTGGCTGCGGCGCGGCGAGACGGGCTCATCGACGCGGCGTCCGTGGACGAGCTTTCGCACGCTTTCTCTAAGTTCCAGCAGGCCTACGGCCTCGCGATCGGCGGGTTCCGCGCCGGAGGTGCAGGAGCGCCCGCCGTGCGGGAGCAGGCGAAGGCATACGCCGATCTCCTCGAAAGGGTCGTCAGGCTCGCGACCGGGGACCGCAACCGCGAACTCCTGCTCCGGCCCATCCTGGAACTCGGACAGGCGACGGTGGACGATGGCTCGCCGGCGGCGATCATTGCGCCCTGGCACCCGCTCCGCCTCGCCGCGATGTGGCGCAAGGCCCACCTGGTGGCCGAGGTCGTCAGCATGGTCCTGGACGGCGCCGAGGGCCTCGCCGGGGACACGAAACTGTTCTTCAAGGATCTGGCCACCGACATCGACCATCCGTTCTACCCCGAGGTCACGCTCACCTGGAACTCCCGCAAACCCGAGCTCCTGTCGCTGGTCGCCCAGAGGGGGGACTACACGCTCCACGAGCGGCCCGTCCTTGCGCCGGACGGTCCCGCCGACGTCGGGGACGACGCCCAGTCAGGCGGGGATTGCCTGCTCGGCCTGGTTGAGCGCTACCTCGCTCTCAATCCGCACGAACGCTCCAACATGTCGGTGGTCCTGTACAACTGTGAATCGACCCGGCTCCCGCAACAGGTGGTCGCGGGCCTCGGAAACATGCAGGACGAGACCGACGACCTGCGGTGCCAAGTGATGCTCCGCCACACCGACCCGAGCAGACTACGCGACACCTACCGCGCGATCCTAGCAGCGGACGACGACGCACCCGACGCCTACTCATCGTCCGAGGCGACCCAGGACTTCATGGCCCGCCTGCGCATCAGCGTCATCGCGGACCAGGCTTCCCCGCCAGACCCGCGCGACGGGCGGCCCTACGATATTGTGTTCAGCCAGGACGTCATCTCCCGGCACGCCTCGCTCGAATGGTATCAGGTGGACGGCACGCCGGCCGCCTTGGAGGCGCTCCTGCCGGCCCGATGGTCGAGGCGCCGGCCGGCCGCCGCCGACGACCTCAAGTCGACGGCCTTCCTGTGCTGCCCGGTGCAGACGACGGAAGGGTGGGCGCACATCGGCGCGCTCTCCACCTTTGTCCGGCACGAGGTCCCAGGGCCGGGTGGGAACCGCCCGCTGCCGGTGCGCCAGCTGGACTTCCGCGACGAGCGCACCGCGCGGATCTTCAACGAGACGCACGACCTGGGCGTCTGGGTGGTCAACCACGACGAACTCCTGGACCGCCGCCAGCTCCAGAACCAGGCGGTGCGCGTCATCCGCTACAAGCAGGCTGCCGCGCAGGGTAGGAACACGATCATCTCGTCCCGGGCGCCGCTCAGCCTGCTCCGCTCGATGATCGTCCGCCGGCTCGAGCTGCTCCATCTCGATCTTGAGCGGTCCGCCCTCGAGCGGCTCGCCGACAAGCTGATCGCGGACGCCAACGACGTGTCGGGGGACATCGTCCTGCGCGCCGCCAAGCGCGGCGAGTCGGCGAGCGAGTTGATCGGCGTCGTCCTGAGCCGATACCTCACCCACCACTGGCTCGGCCGGGACCAGCTGGTGGGCTGGTACTTCCTGGACGACTACGCGGCATGGCTGGGCGCGCGGGAGGAGACCCAAGCCGACATCGTCGCACTCGCGCCGTCGACCAACGCCTCCGGCAGGATGCGCCTCAGGATCGTGGTAACCGAGGCGAAATACGTCGACGCAGGCTCCCTCTCGACGAAGCGGCGGGAGTCCGAGAAGCAGCTGCGCGACACCGTGCACAGGATCAGGGACGCACTCGAGGGCGAGCATCGTCTCGACCGGGAGTCCTGGCTGTCCAGGCTTGGCGACCTCATGCTCGACGGAATCCAGGTGCCCGCAAGCAGCCACATCCCCTTAGCTGAGTGGCGCAGGGCAGTCCGCGAAGGCGATTGCGACATCGAGATCGCGGGCTTCAGCCACGTGTTCGTGCCGACGCCCACCGAGACGAGCGTCACCGACAACGCGGACGTCCCGAACGCGACGGGCTGCACCCAGTACATCTTCGGCCGGCACGAGCTGCGCGACATCCTCCTAGCCTACCTCGACGGTGCGCGCCCGAACGTCGCAGCTCCCGACGCCGTCGCCCTGGACGGTGGAACCACACGGAAAAGCGATGGCGACGCCCGCGCGGGAACCACCGCCGGAACACGCACCGACGGGGAAGATTCGGTTGTCGGCGTGGAGACGGAGGCGGCGCCCGCCGGGCAGGCCGCCGACGGTGTCGCAGCAGATCCGCAGGCACATGGTAAGCCCGCTTCCAGCGAACCGGCCGCCGACGAGCCACCGCGAAGCGGCGTCGCCGGCATCATCGAGCGGCTGATCGCGGCCGCGCCCGCGAGCGAGGAGGAAGACGCCGCGTGGCTAGGCACCGTCGCGGTCGCCACGCGAAGCGCCCTCCAACAGCTCGGCCTGCAGGCTAAGCCCCTTGAACAGACGCTGACCCCCAACGCGGCGATCCTGCGCTTCGCCGGCAGCTCCAACCTGACGGTCGAGCAGGTCCTGAAGAAGCGCTCTGAGCTCCTCACCACGCACGGGCTGAGCATCATCTCGGTCCGTCCCGAGGCGGGCGCCGTGGCCATCTACGTCGCGAGACCCCGCCGCCGCGTCGTCTCGATCGAGTCCCTGTGGGACCGCTGGCGTCCATCCGCCTCCGACCACGGCAACCAGGACCTGGTCGTCGGGGTTCGAGAGGAGGACAACGAGCTGCTCGTCTTCTCCCCGGGCCGCCTCCATGCGCCGCACACCCTGGTCGCCGGCAGCACGGGATCGGGCAAATCGGTGCTCGTCCAGTCCATCATCCTGGGCCTGGCGGTCACCAACACCCCGGCCCAGGCGCGCATCGTGCTGATCGACCCGAAGCAGGGCGTCGACTACTTCGCCTTTGACAAGCTGCCGCATCTGGACGGGGGCGTCATCGACGAGCAGTCCGCAGCGGTGGAGAAGCTCGAGGCGCTGGTCGAGGAAATGGACCGGCGCTACCGCCTCTTCAAAGCCGCCCGGGTCGCGAACCTCGCGGCCTACAACGCCAAGGCGGCCTTGCCCTCGGAGAAGCTCCCCTCATACTGGGTGATCCACGACGAGTTCGCCGAGTGGATGCTGACGGAGGAATACAAGGCGGCGGTAACCTCGACCGTCGGCCGGCTAGGCGTCAAGGCGCGTGCTGCCGGCATCTACCTCATCTTCGCAGCGCAGAGGCCGGACGCGAACGTCGTGCCGGTGCAGCTCCGCTCGCAGCTGGGGAACAGGCTGATCCTCCGCGTGGACTCCGAGGGCACGTCGGAGATCTCGCTGGGCGAGAGGGGCGCCGAGCGCCTACTCGGCCGCGGACACATGCTTGCCCGACTGGAGGGCGAGAGCTCGCTCGTCTACGCACAAGCCCCGTTCGCCAGCGAGGCGTTCATCGAGAGCGTGGTGGCAGCGATCGTGGCAGAAGGTTGAGGTGCCTGTGGCGGCGTCGCGCGACCGAAATCCCGCCTGGTCGCGCGACGAGACCATCCTGCTGCTGGACCTCTACCTCCGACATCCGTCGGCAGAGGCGCGACACCCGGAGGTCGCGGCGCTGTCCGCGACGCTGCGCGACCTCGCCAGCGAAACCGGAACGCCCCGGCCCGAGACCTTCCGCAACCCCGTAGGTATCGCCATGAAGCTGCGGAACCTCGCGCAGCAGGATCCCGCATTCCAGCAGAGCGGAAGAGCGGGCCTTGGCCACGGGAACCGCCTCAACGCGGAGATCTGGCGACTGCTAGCGAACGATCCGGTCGCGCTCGCCGCGGAGGTAAAACGGGTAAGGCATGACATAGCGACGCAGATCGAGGGGCCCGGCGGGCGAACGCCGAGCCGTGGTCCCGTCCCGACCTTCGGCTCCTTCGGCGTGGCACGGTCCGATGGTGAGACGCAGGTCTACGTCCTGACCCTGAACGGCTTCCGAAGCTGGCTTGCCAGCAGGCATGACGTGCCGCACGGATTCGACATCCTGAAGGTTGGCATATCGAACGACGTAGAGCGGCGCCTGGGCGAGCTTAACGCCGGCCTCCCGGCCGTGCTGGACCTTCGCTGGCGCAAGTACTGGTCTATAGTTCTTCCAGTGGCGTCCGACGCCTACATGATCGAGCAGGCTGTGCTCAGCAGCGTCGAGGAGCGAGGCTGGTCTGGTGGCGGCGAGTTCGTGATCGCGCCGGCAGAGCAACTCGTAGCCCAAATCCTGGCCACGCTGCACGAGCTCGCTCCGGAAGGCCCAACCGCTAGAACTTGATCACGCGCATGCCATCGGCCAGTCCGATCCATTTGGAGAGAAGGCTCGCGGAACCTCACGAGCTTCGGCCAGCCGGCCTTCGGCTCGCGATGGTTACGTCGCTCAGAGAAGCCGGTGCGGCCGTAACCGCCGTCGCCCGGTAAACGAAGCGCAGATTATGATCTTCCCTCGGTTCGACGGACACGCTGGGTTAGCCGGTCATGCGCTGCTCGGCTTGCTCGGGGGTTAGATACCCGAGGGCCGAATGCATACGATGCCGATTGTAGTAGCCTTCGATGTATCCGAACAGCGCCTGTCGGGCTTCCGACTGGGTGGCCCATCGGCATTGATGGACCAGCTCGACCTTCAGGGTGTGGAAGAAACTTTCCATCGGGGCATTATCGTAGCAATTGCCGGTGCGGCTCATCGAGGGCACGGCGCGGATCGCCGACAGGTAATCGACATAGGCCCCGGCTGCGTATTGCGACCCGCGATCCGAGTGGCAGATGAGGCCGGGCGCTGGACGCTGCCGCTGAGCGGCCATCATCATCGCCGCGAGCGGCAGTTCGGTCCGCATGTGATCGCGCATCGACCAACCAACGATCTTGCGTGTCGCCAGGTCGAGTACCGCGGCCAGATACAGCCAGCCCTCGCCGGTCGCGATGTAGGTGATGTCGGCAAGCCAGATCTGGTTCGGCGCGGTTGCCACGAAGCACTGCGCCAGCAGGTTCGGCGCGATCGGCAGATAGTGGCGGCTGTCGGTCGTGCAGGGCCGGAACCGGCGGCCTGCCAGCGCGCGGATCCGATGGCGGCGCATCAGCCGTTCAACGCGGCCACGGCTGCACTGATAGCCCTCCGCCCGCAGGGCGGCATGTATCCTCGGCGAGCCATATCGTCCATGATGGCGCGCCTGGAGGCGGCGGACATCTTGCAGCAGGGCCAGGTTTGCTGTCGTCCGAGCGCTCGGTGCGCGACTACGCCAGTCGTAAAAGCCGCTGCGCGACACGCCGAGCATGCGGCACATGACGTTCACCGGCCAAGTGGACGCATGCTGCTCGATAAAGGCGAACTTCACCGCGGCATCTCCGCAAAGATGCCGACGGCTTTTTTTAAGATGTCGCGCTCCATCCGCGCACGGTCCAGCTCGCGCCGCAACCGTGCAATCTCGGACGCCTGATCCGCTGGCGACGCCATGGTCGATACTGGCGGCTTCGCCGCCGGGCTTGCCGGCGGGGCGCTGCTCTCCTGCTGCTTTCGCTGCCAGCGACGCAGCATCGTCGGCATGATCCCCAGCTCCGCCGCCACCTCGGTCTGCAAGCGACCGCTCGTCTCCCACAGCGCCACCGCCTCGCGCTTGAACTCGTCCGTGAACCGACGTTTTGTCGTACTCGCCATCATGCACCTCCTGGCCCCGCAGAGCCTATCATTGGTGTCCGTCAAACCGAGGGAAGATCAATTAGGCGATCTGAGCCTTCAAGAGCGGCCATTCCTCTTACCACCCACCGCCGGGCGTTCGAGACCGCTGCCCTGCCGTCTGAACGAGCGTCCGCTTTGTCGCGATCGACGCTGGAAAGCGGACAGGCCGCTTCCCACCACCGGCCGGCGTTCGAGCCCCCTACCCCGCCATCTGAACGAACGTCCGCTTTCCACAATGTTTGCACATCACGCCGCCGCAGATTTATGCCAGAATCAATTTAACTCCGCTCCAGAAGCAAAGCGAGCCCCTGCCCTACACCGATGCACATGAAGGCCATCGCATAGCGGCCGCCAGTACGACGCAGTTCCTCCGCTGCACTCATCGCGATGCGGGCACCCGACATACCAAGCGGATGTCCGAGTGCGATCGCTCCGCCGTTGCGGTTCACGCGAGGGTCGTCGGGAGCGATGTTCAGGTCGCGGAGCGTCGCGATCGCCTGCGCGGCAAAGGCTTCGTTGAGTTCGATGACGTCGAGTTGGTCAAGGGCGACCCCGGTGATGCGGGAGAGCTTGCGCGCCGCCTCGATCGGTCCGGCACCCATCACCCGTGGCGCGATGCCCGACGACGCCATGCCGAGAATACGGGCGCGGGGTGTGAGGCCGTGTTGGACCGCCGCTGCTTCGGACGCGATCAGCATCGCAGCAGCACCATCGTTGAGGCCCGAAGCATTGCCCGCCGTGACCGTACCGTCGGCGCGGACGACGGGCTTCAGTTTCGCAAGCGCTTCGAGGCTGGTGGCGCGCGGATGTTCGTCCTGGGCGAAGATGATCGGATCCCCCTTGCGCTGGGGGATAGTGACGGGGACGATCTCGGCGGCCATGCGTCCGCTGGCGATCGCGGCGGCGGCCTTTTGCTGGCTGGCGAGAGCGAAAGCGTCCTGCTCCTCGCGACCGACCTGCCATTGGTCGGCGACGTTCTCGGCGGTCTGCGGCATGGTATCGACGCCGTAGGCCGCCTGCATCGCAGGGTTGACGAAGCGCCAGCCAAGCGTCGTGTCCTCGATCTTCTGCGTGCGATCGAAGGCGGCGGTGGCCTTGCCCATAGCATAAGGCGCACGGGTCATGCTCTCGACCCCGCCCGCGATCATCAGTTCGGCATCGCCACTACGGATCGCCTGGGCAGCACTGCCGACGGCGTTCAAGCCCGATCCGCACAGCCGGTTGATCGTGCCGCCCGGCACCGCATCAGGCAGTCCGGCGAGCAGCACCGCCATGCGCGCGACGTTGCGATTGTCCTCGCCCGCCTGGTTGGCGCAGCCGAGCAGGACGTCGTCGATCGCTTCCCAGTCGACGTGCCGGTTACGCTCCATCAGCGCGCGTAACGGAATCGCGGCGAGGTCGTCGGCACGCACGCTCGACAGCGCGCCGTTCAAGCGGCCGATCGGGGTACGAACCGCGTCGCAAAGGTAAGCGTCGGGCATCAGGCCTCCTGTTCGATGATGGCGATGATCTTTTGCGCTTCGGCGAAACCGGTGTTCGCAGCGGGCACGCCGGCATAAATCGCGGTCTGCATCAGCACCTCTTTCAGGTCGTCGGTCGTGAAGCCCCCCCGCGACAGCCCGGCGCGGACGTGGAGCGCGAACTCTTCCCACCGTCCGAGCGCGCAGGTGACGGCAAGCACCAGCAACCGGCGGGTGCGATCGTCGAGGCCGGGGCGGCCCCAGATCTCGCCCCAGGCGATGCGGGTGATCATCGCCTGAAAATCGGCGGTGAAAGCGGTGCGCTTCGCCAGGCTCGCATCGACCCATGCGTCGCCCAGCACCCGGCGGCGGTTGACGAGGCCGGCATCGAACAACGTGTCGGCGGCGCTCGTCGCGGCGGCGTCGGTGCACAGGAATCCGCGCAGCGCGCTCGCCAGTGCGCCCGGTGCCTCGATCGGTGGCAGATGCGCGCCGTCGAGGCTAGCGTGGCGTGCACCGGGAATGGTCAGCAGATGCTCGCCATGCCCCGCATAGGGGGTCGAGACATCGAGCGTCGCGGTCACCACCAGCGTTGGTACGGCGATCGCGTCGATCCTGTCGGCCAGCGCCATGTCGCGGATCGCCGCCCCAGCCCCGGCATAGCCGTCGTCGGACTGGTAAGCGATACCATCGCGCAGGGTGTCGGCAATCTCGGGGTGAAGCGTCGCGAAGCCCGGTGACAGGAAGCGGCCTACGCCCATGTCGGCGATCGCCGCCGTGCCGTCGCGGCGCACCGTGTCGATGCGCGCGCTCCAGGCCGCCGGGTCCATCGTCGCCGAGGTGCAGATCAACGTCAGCGCCGCGACCCGCGCGGGATGATCGAGCGCCAGCTGCATCGCGACCATGCCGCCGAGCGACACGCCCGCCACCGCCGCGCGGGCCACCCCGGCGTCGTCGAGGATCGCCGCCACGTCATCGGCGAGCATAGCCAGGCTGTAGTCGCCCGGCGGCGCATCCGAACCCCCCGCCCCGCGCGTATCGATGCGCAACAGGCGGAAGGTGGGCAGCAGCAGCGGAACCGTGCGATCCCACAGCGACAGGTCGGTGCCGATCGAATTGAGCAGCACCAGCACCGGACGATCCGCGGCGCCCTCGATCCGCCAGTGCAGACGCACGCCGTCGCGAAGGGTAATGGCCATCGTCAGTCCTCTTGTTCGCCGAGTAGTTCGGCGATCACGCCCATGCTCTCGCCGATATCGTCGCCGACCTCGGCGACAGCCAAGTTCCGGGCGATCGCGGCTTCGTCGATCTCCAGCCCCTCGGCCACGAGCGCCAGCGCGGCGGCGCTGCCACTGGCGAGCAGGAACAGATCAGCGACCACCGGTCCTTCGGCCTGCCAGCCGCCCAGCCCGCGCTCCTGTTCCTGTGGCAGCCCGGCGAGCAGCGACGCGACGAGTCCCGGCGCGCGCGTCGCCGCCGACAGCGCGACTTGACAGCCGGTCGGATTGCGCTTGTGCGCCATCGCCGAGGAACCGCCCCGCCCGGCGACCAGCGGCTCGCGTGCCTCGCCCACGCCGTTCTGCGCCAGCAGGGCGACGTCGCGCGCCACCTTGCCGAGCGCGCCGATGAGGATGCCGAGCGCGGCACCGATCGCCGCCACGCCGGTGCGCCGGGCATGCCATGGCGATGCACGCCCGAGGCCAAGCGTATCGGCGATCTGCGCGGCAATCGCCGTGCCCTTATCGTCCAGCCCAGCACGTGTTCCTGCCGCGCCACCGAGTTGCAGGTTCGCATGACGTCCGACCGCCGCGTCGAGCATAGCCAGCGCATCGCCGATGCCGCGCGCCGCCTGCGCCAGCCGCAGGCCGAATGCGACCGGCATCGCCTCCTGCAACAACGTGCGCCCGATCGCCGCGCGATCGGCATGGACGCGCGCGTGCCTCCCCAGCGCGTCGACGACGCGCCGAACGTCACCCGCCAGCAACCGGTGCGCCGCGCGGACCTGCAGCATCAGCACCGTGTCGGCCACGTCCTGACTGGTCGCACCGCGATGCAGCGCCTGCCCCGCCGCACCGCCGACCATCGCCCGGAGTCGCGCGACGAGCGGGATGGCGAGCGTGCCCGCGAGCGCCGCTTCCTCGGCCAAGGCCGCAGCGTCAATCCGCGCCGGGTCGACACCCGCCGCGATCGCCTCGGCAAGGTCGGGGGCGATCACGCCATGCGCAGCCTGCCCCTGCGCCAGTGCCGTTTCGAAGGCGCAGGCATAAGCGATGGTCGCGGCATCGTCGAACACCGCGATCATGTCCGCCGTCGCGGCGGGGCGCAGGCGCAGCAGGTCGCTCACAGATCGAAGAACACGGTTTCGCGCTCGCCCTGCAATACGATGTCGAACGACCAGACGCCTTCTTCACGGGCGGTGGCGATCAGCGTCGCGCGGCGCTCCGCCGGGACCAGCGACAGGATCGCGTCCTCCGCCGCCATGCCGGCGAAATAGACCCGCGTCGCCAGCCGCTTGATGAGGCCTCGCCCGAAGACGGACAGTGCGATATGCGGTGCATGGCCCGGTCCGATGCTGCCGGGCAGGATCGTGCGGAAACGATAGCGGCCGTCCTCACCGGTCGCGGCGCGGCCGAAGCCGACGAAATGCGGATCGCTGTCCGGCTCCCCGCCATAGCGGCCGGCGGCATCCGCCTGCCAGAGTTCGAGCATCGCGTCGGGAACCGGTGCGCCCGCGCCGTCGACCACGCGGCCGGTGAGTTCGATCACCTCGCCCGCCGGGGTGCCGGTCGGTGCGGACAGGTTCAGCACATAATGCGCTTCGGGAAACAGCTCGGGTCGCGCGCCCCTGTCCGATTGCCCGACCAGATCGGCGCCACCCTTCCACGGCAGACCATAGTGGAAAAAGGGACCGACCGTCTGGCTGGGCGTCTGCCCGAACAGCGTCGGGTCCTGATTGTCGACGCGCGGCGCCGGGCGGCGGTCGGCGACGTCAATGGTCATGGTCGTCCTCCTCGAACGGCGTCTGGTCGCGGCCCTTCAACACCACGTCGAAGCGGTAGCCGAGCGCCCAGTTCGGCTCGGTCACGTCCATGTCGAAGCGGGCGACCAGCCGCTGACGATACGGCATCGGTACTGCGTTCGCGATCGGATCGATCTCAATCAGCGGATCGTCGGGGAAATAGAGCTGCGTCACCAGTCGGGTCGCGAATGCCGGCCCAAGCAGCGACAGATGGATATGCGCCGGCCGCCATGCATTGCGGTGGTTGCCCCATGGATAGGCTCCAGGCCGCACCGTCACGAAGCGATAGCGGCCCTGCGCATCGGTCACGACCCGCCCCGCCCCGGTAAAGTTCGGGTCGTGTGGCGCGTCCCATTGATCCTTGGCATGGATATAGCGGCCGGCAGCGTTCGCCTGCCAGATTTCCATGACCGTGTTCGGCACCGCGTGACCGTCCTCGTCAAGCACGCGGCCGGCCACGATGATCCGCTGGCCCTGCGGCGCGCCGGCATGCTGCGTCGTCAGGTCGGCCAGCGCCGGCCCCATCAGCCGCTCCCACCCCGTCGGACCGGTCGTCTCGGTCCGCGTCTGCGGCACCCGCAACGGCGCTTGCATGGGTGCGCGGGTGCGGGTCGATCCGTAATCGGGAAAGAGCGCGGGCGGCGAGCCGGCATCGTCATGGGCATAGCTCATAGCTTCAGCTCCGCCCCGGTCTTGGCGCGAACCTCTTGCGCGGTGACGCCAGGCGCACATTCGATGAGGCGCAGGCCCGGCTTGTCGCAGGCGATGACGGCCAAGTCGGTGATGATGAGGTCGACGCACGCCTTGCCGGTCAGCGGCAGCGTGCAGTCGGGCAATATCTTCGGATCGCCATGCTTCGACACATGGTCCATCACCACGACGACCCGGCGGACCCCGGCGACCAGGTCCATCGCCCCGCCCATGCCCTTCACCATCTTGCCTGGGATCGTCCAGTTGGCGAGGTCGCCCGCCGCCGACACCTCCATCGCCCCCAAAATCGCCATGTCGATATGGCCTCCGCGGATCATTGCGAAGCTGTCGGCACTGGAGAAGAAGGACGAGGTCAGCAGCGCGGTGATCGTCTGCTTTCCCGCGTTGATGAGGTCGGGGTCCGCCTCGCCTTCATAGGGAAACGGGCCGATGCCGAGCATGCCGTTCTCCGACTGGAGCGTCACCTCGATGCCCGCGGGCACGTAATTGGCGACCAGCGTCGGGATGCCGATGCCGAGATTGACGTAGAACCCGTCCTGCAATTCGCGCGCGGCGCGTGCCGCCATTTCGTCACGGGTCCAACTCATGCCGCGTCCTCCCGGCTGCGCGTGGTTAGCTTCTCAATCCGCTTCTCGTTGATCGTCGAGCGCACGATGCGATCGACATAGATGCCCGGCGTATGGATGCAGTCGGGATCGAAGCTGCCTTCGGGCACGATCTCCTCGACCTCCGCCACGGTCACCTTGCCCGCCGTAGCCATGTTCGGGTTAAAGTTGCGCGCGGTCTTGCGGAACATCAGATTGCCTGCCGGATCGGCCTTCCATGCTTTCACGATCGACAGGTCGGCGCGCAGCCAGGTTTCGCGCACATATTCCTCGCCCTCGAACGTCTCGACCGGCTTGCCCTCCGCGACGACGGTGCCGACGCCGGTTTTGGTATAGAAGGCGGGGATGCCCGCTCCCCCTGCGCGAATGCGCTCGGCGAGCGTCCCCTGCGGGCTCAGTTCCAGCGCCAGTTCGCCACCGAGATATTGCTGCTCGAACAGCTTGTTCTCGCCGACATAGCTGGAGATCATCTTCGCAACCTGCCGGCTTTCCAGCAGCATCCACAGGCCGAAACCGTCGGCCCCGGCATTGTTCGAGATGACGGTCAGCCCCTTCACCCCGCTTGCCCGAATCTCCGGGATCAGGCTTTCCGGATTGCCCGACAGGCCGAAGCCGCCCGACATGATCGTCATGCCATCGAACAACAGTCCGTCGAGCGCGGCGGTGGGAGAGTCGTAGATCTTGCGGGTCATGCCGCCTCCAGCGGTAGGCCGACATAATTCTCGGCGAGGGTCCGCTGCGCGGCGGGGGAGCCGCGCAGATAGTCGAGTTCGGCCATCTGGATGCGGCGGTCGAACCCGTCCATGGTCGGAAACCGGTGGGTGACCGAGGTGAACCACCACGAAAAGCGCTCGGCCTTCCACACCCGGGCCAGCGCCCGCGCGGAATAGCCGTCGATGCCGGCATCGCTCCGGTCATGATAATGGTCGGCGAGCGCCTCGCCCAGCATCGTCACGTCGGACACCGCCAGGTTCATGCCCTTGGCGCCGGTCGGCGGCACGATGTGCGCGGCGTCGCCCGCCAGGAACAGCCGCCCCCACCGCATCGGTTCGGCGACGAACGAGCGGAGCGGCGCGATCGACTTTTCGAACGACGGTCCGCGCGTCACCTTCGCTGCCGTCTCCGGTCCAAGTCGGACGCAGAGTTCGTCCCAGAAGCGGTCGTCGGACCAGTCGGCAACATCCTCGTCAAGCCCGCACTGGATGTAATAGCGGCTGCGGGTGGGCGAGCGCATCGACGCCAGCGCGAAGCCGCGTTCGTGATTGGCGTAGATCAGCTCGTGCTCGGCGGGCGGCACATCGGCGAGCACGCCGAGCCAGCCGAATGGGTACACTCGCTCGAAGGTGCGTAGGACATTGGCCGGGATCGCCACGCGGCTGACGCCGTGATAGCCGTCGCAGCCGACCACGAAATCGCATTCTAACCACTGCGGCCCGGCGGCGTCGCGCCACGTCACCAGCGGCCGGCCGCCATCGAGGTCGGACAGCGTCACGTCGGCGGCATTCCAGCGTATGTCGAGCCCGCGGGTCTCGGCCGCGTCGAACAGGTCGCGCATCACCTCCTGCTGGCCGTAGACGGTGACGGTAGCGCCACCGGTCAGCGCCGCCATGTCGATACGGAACAGCCGCCCGTCGAGCGACACGTTGGTCCCGCCATGGACTAGGCCTTCGCGCTCCAAGCGCGTCGACAGTCCGAGCCGCCGCATCAGGTCGACGGTACCCTGTTCGAGCACCCCGGCCCGCACCCGCCCCTCGACATAATCGCGGTCGCGGCGTTCGATGACGGTGGCGTCAATCCCCTCGGCGCGCAGCAGGTGCACCAGGAACATTCCCGCCGGCCCTGCACCGATGATCGCCACCTGCGTACGGTGCCGCATCCTGTCCTCTCCTACGTCGGCGATTGCGCCGTTCCGAAGTGCATCATGCCGCTGCAGCCGGCGCGGAGCGATGGACGCTCCACACGAAAAGTTGGACGATCCGAACATGGTCCGTTACCCCTAGGCGGTGCACGGCGGATCAATTCCCAGCTTCTACCTCTATGGCGAGCCGCATCGGGCGGTGGAGGAGGGCTTCGTTCACGCCGAACGCTTGGACGATCGGTCGCGGCCCAGCGAATGGACGATCCTGCCGCACGCCCATGCCGATCTGGTCCAGTTGTTCGTAGTCGATCGCGGCGGGGGCGAGATGCGCGCGGAGGATGCGCGGTTGGCAGTCGGAGTCCCGGCGCTGCTGTTGATTCCCAGCGGCGTCGTCCACGGCTTTTCGTGGCAGCAGGAATCGGCGGGGTCGGTCGTGACCCTGTCGATGCGACATCTATCGGTGCTCGATGTGCGTTATCCCGGTATGATGGCGCTATTCGGATTACCGCGCGTGATCCCGCTGGATGCGGCGGCATGCGCTGCGATCGGCGCGGGCGTCACGGTACTGATGCGGGAACTTGGCTGGGCGGCACCGGGCCATGATGCGGCGGTCGACGCTGCTTTGCTTGGCATCCTGGTCGAGACGTGGCGCGCGGGCGGACCACCGGCTGCCGACACCGCCAGCTTGCCGGGCCAGCAAGGCGCGCTGGTCGCCCGCTTCCGCGCGCGGATCGACGAACGCTTCCGTCTGCGCGAACCCATCGCGGTCCATGCCGCAGCACTCGGCGTCAGCGAAAGCCGCCTACGTACTGCTTGCGCACAGGTCGCCCGCCTCTCCCCCGCCGCGATGCTCGACCAGCGCGCGATACTCGAGGTCAAGCGCGCGCTGCTCTACACCAACTTGTCGGTTGCGGAGGTCGGCTACGCCGCAGGCTTTGCTGATCCCGCCTATTTCACCCGCTTCTTCACCCGCCACGCCGGAGTATCGCCACGCGCTTTTCGATCGCGGGAGAGCAAAGTCGCCTAGCCTATGCTCCACGGGCGATCAGTCGTAGATCGGGCGCAGCACCGTATCGAGGTGGTAGCGGGTCAGCGCCATCGATGCGAGCAGGTCGGGTGAGCCGTCATATTCGATCGACATCCAGCCCTTGAACTGATCCTCCTTCAGCAGATGGTACAGACCCGCCAGGTCGAGCGTACCGAGCCCCGGTTCCCAGAACCAGCGCGTCCCGTCGTCGGTGATTTCGGGATCCTGTGCATAGCGCACGCTGTCGGGCTGACGCTCGGACGCCGTGTCCTTCAGATGAAAGGTGCTGATCCGGTCGCGATAGTCGCGGTAAAAGGTCAGCAGGTCCTCGCCCATAATCGCTACCTGCGCAGTATCCAGGCAATAGTGCACATAACGCGGATCGGTCGATTCGATCAGTTCGCGGTGGTTGGGCAGGTTGATCGCGCAGAAGAACTCGTTGTGCAGCCCGATCTTTACCCCGTAGTCGGTGGCATAGCGGCCGATCTCGTTCATCACCCGGGCGCATTGCTGCACCTCTTCGCGGGTCAGCGGACCTGATCCGTAATAATTCTGGGTCGGGCAGGTGTTCATATAGCTGCCGCCGAACTTCACGATCGTCTCGACCGCTTCGCGACCCGCACGCACCGCTTCGTCGAAATGGTCCGCCTGGTGCGAGGCGTGCGCGCCATGGAACATGCCGATCACCTCGACGCCGCGGTCCTTGGCGAAGGCGGTGAAATTCTCGGGCGATCCGAACAGCGGCAGGATGTCGGCGAGATCCCAAGGTGCGATCTCGATCCCGTCGAAGCCAAGTGCTGCCTGATATTTCAGGATCGTGTCCCAGTCGGAATAATAGGCGGTGTTGGTCTTGTCCTCGTAATAGAATTCGCGGAAATTATCGATCTTCCGATAGGGAATGCTCTTCCAGTGGCACATGTTGGCATAGCGGATGTTGGGCATCGCGGAGACTCCGTCCGGCTTAATTCTGCAAATGGTTCAGGAGCGCGCGCGTACGCAGCAGCGCGCGGAACGGGTCGCGCGTCTGGCGGGCGCTGCAAACGACCGGCCCGGCATAGCCCAGCTGGTTCAGCAGGCTGACGATGGCGGGCACGTCGACCTCGCCGGTACCTGGATCGCGGAACACCTGCGTCGCGCGATGCGCGGGAAACTCGGGGTTGGGCGTCTTCCACGTCGCCGCATCGTCGACGAAGGCAGTGTCGGTCAGATGAACACAGCCGATGCGGTCGCGGTGCGCGGTGATGAACGCCGCCGGGTCGATCCCCGCGATCGTCAGATGCGCGGTATCAACGTCCAGCTTCACGCCGGCCGGCAACCGGTCGAGCAGCGCCAGGATGTGTTCGCCCCGGAACACGCTCCAATATTCGTTGCGCAGCACCAACGCGACGCTCGTCGCCTTGGCCTTTACCGCAAGCCCTTCGACCAGTGCGACCACGCGTTCGGTGAAGGCGCCGAGCCTGTCCTCAAGATCGGGATGATAATGGGCGATGCGTCCGTAATAGGCCGACGGGCTGATCGCGAAATACTCGGCATTCAGGTCGGCGGCGTGGGCCAGCGCCTCACCCGCGAAATGCCCGGTCGCCCCGAAATAGAAGTCGAGGTTGGCGTTGCGCATGAACAGGTTGGAATCGAACGTCACCCCGACCACCCGGTCGACATCGCCCTTCGCCAGCGCCGCGCGATAGTTGTCGGTATTCTCGTATTTGGTGTTAATGCAGTAGCGGTTCATCGGCACGCCGCTGCGCCCGCCGAACTGCCATACCGGCTCATAGGGGATTTCGATCGACCGAAACCCCGACGCGCCGATCAGCGGATAGAGTTCCTCCCAGAAATACTTGCTCTCGTACCGGTTCCGGTTGGGTTCCTGATAATGGCGATTGATGAGGTCGAGGCTCATCGCGAATTGATCGCTGTGCATGGATGGGTTCCGAAAATGATGAGACGCGATCGGTCGCGCCGGAGGTAAGGGCGGGCCGCGCCCGTCTCAGTCGGCGAGCATCCGCCGCGACTGGTCGAGGGACTGCGCCATCGGCATCGTCGGGAAATATTCGAGGCCGATGGCCCCGTCATATCCGACGGCGCGCAGGGTTCGCATGATCTCGGTCCAGTCCAGGGTACCCGTACCCGGTTCGTTGCGGTCGGGCATGTCGGCAGCCTGGACATGGCCGACGAGGTGGATGCGGTCGGTCAGCACCTCGGCCATGTCCTCGCCCATCACCGCGCTGTGCCAGATGTCGTAGAGCAGGCGCAGGTTCGGGCTGTCGACCGCCTCGACCAGATCGAGACCGAGCTTGGTGCTGACCAAATACATGGTCGCGAACAGCCGGGTGTTGAGCGGTTCGAGCAGCAGCATGACGCCCGCTTCCTCCGCCGCATCGGCGGCGGCGCGCAGCGCGGCGACGGCGTTGGCGAAATGATCCTCCTCGCTAAGTCCCTCGACGC